>NZ_JBMLSD010000013.1:0-19775 GCF_049240685.1 Flectobacillus sp. | reverse complement strand
GGGAAAGTAAAAAAGCTCCAAAATATTACAAAGACAGAAGCCACTCCAAAAGAGTGGCTTTTTTGTTTTACAAAACTCAGTACCGTTGAGGATACTATGGGCAATCGGTAAAAACATATCTATCATTACTAAAAAACAATGTAACACTCTTTACTGTGTGCCTGTTGCCTAAAACACTTAACTTAAATCTAATTTTGCTCATTTACTTCTAAGCATTTATCTAAAATTTAAAATATAAAGTTTTTCTTTATACTTTTTCCATATATAAAATATAATTTATATTTTTACTTAAAATAAATTGTACAAATATTTTCTACCCTAATAAATATGAGAACAGCTTTTTTCTCACTGTTGCTACTACTATCTGTAGCACTACAACTATCGTTAGCCCAAAAACGATATACACCTCGATATAGCTATTTAGATGGCTATTCTTTGACAGCTACGACTGGTATTCCATATATTCTTGGAGAACTTCATGGAATACAGACTTTTCCTACGATTTATCATCTATCATTAGAAAAAGGTTTTTCTCCTAAACTATCTGGGCGTTTAACTGTAATGTCCGGAACAGCCCATAGCCAAAATAATACGGAATATCGCGCCTTTGCTCGAAATAATTATTGGGGAGTATCAATAGCTCCAGTGATAAATTTAACAACGTTATTGGCCAGAGAAAAAGAATATCGGCTAAAATGCTACATGTCGGTAGGCATAGGATTATTGAGGTTTCATACAGATGTTTATGACAGAAACAATCAATTGTTACGTACTACTTCAAACGGTACCAGTCGACATACACCTATTTTTCAACAATTTGGCCCCGGTTCGGGAAAGCCTGGTATCTATTATACAAGAGAAGTATTTATTCCTATTACTTTTTCTTGCGATTATAGGCTTCTTCCTCGACTTTATCTGAATGGGGCTTTGGGCATAAATTGGATTAGTACAGATAAATTTGATGGAACAACTCCATATAATTTATCTGATCCCTACTTTGTTGAAGGGCCTAATTCTTATAGCAACACGGCGAATGATGGGTGGCTCTATGTTGGTATCGGATTAAAATACAAGTTTATCGCACAAAGATTTATACACCAAAGAGGTATTTAGAAATTCATGATTCATATAGGTAAGCAGGTAGATTTTTGAACTATTTTTGATTAGATTTAATAACTTTTAAAATTATTCTAAACTTTAACAAAAATCAACACCCTCTATGATCAAGATATTATTTATATTTCTACATGGGCTCTGGTTTACCCCCATGTTGTTCAATCAACCTATTTCTTCAAAAATTGAAGCTGTAACTGTATATCCAGAAGGAGCTCAGATTACTAGAAAAGCTAAAGTGGATTTACCAGTGGGAAAGACTGAAATCCTTTTTGCAGGCTTGGGAGCAACGCTAGATGCTAAAAGTTTACAAATGAGCGTAGATACGCGGGTAAAGGTATTAGAGGTCAATCATCGACTAAAAGATGTAAAAAAAGAAAAGCAGGAGGAAATTAAGAACCATAAAGACCAAAAGACTGCTATCGATACTAAAATAAAGAATTTAAGAGCTATGCTTACCGTTTATAAACGTGAAGAAGAGTTGCTGATTAAAAATCAAACCATAGGAAACACTTCAACAGCAAAAGTGGAAGAGTTGAAATTGCTGGTTGATTTTCAGCGCCAACGTATGACGGAGGCTCTGAACAAACAGTTGGAAATAGAGAGGAATATTCAAGCATTAGAGGATGAAAAGAAAAAACACGATCAAGCCTTAACAGAGCTCACCGAAAAGCAAACAGCTAATACCTCTGAAGTACTAGTGACGGTAGAAACAAAAGAAGTATTAGCTGATGTAACATTCAATATCTCGTATTACGTCAAAGAAGCAGGTTGGATTCCAACTTACGATGTGCGTGTCGAAAATGTATTAAAGCCTTTAAAATTAGCCTATAAAGCTTATGTGTATCAATATTCAGGAGAAGATTGGAGAGCTGTGAAGCTACGTTTTTCAACAGCTAATCCTAATAAAAATGCTACACCTCCTGAATTACAAAAATGGTTTTGGGGAGAAGCTAACGATTACTCTTCCTATTATAATTCAGTTGAAAGTAATTCAAATGAACTGACTGAAGTAAAAGGTTCGGTGAGAGACTTCGCAACTCAAAATGGCCTGCCAGCAGTATCTATCTCCTTCGCTGGAACAAACTTTGGAACAGCTACAGATGCCAATGGAAATTATCGTTTGGCCATTCCCCCTAATTTACAGAAGAAAGGTCTAGAGTTAATATATTCTTATATTGGCTATAAAACTCAACGACAAAGGGTTTATGGTAATAAGCTTGACATATTATTGCAAGCTGACCATAATGAATTAAATGAAGTAGTGGTGGCTGGCTATGGTAGGCAACAAAAGCAAACTATCACAGGTAGTATAGCAACAGTTGAAAGAAAAAGTAAAGATGCTCCAGCAATAACTAATATAGAAGAGAATGAAGCTCCTACGAGTTTGAGTTTTGATGTTATCTCACCAACAACGATTCCTTCAGATGCTGAAACTCATACAATAGATTTGAAAGAAGAGGATATTCCTACTTTGTATGAATATAAAGTTATTCCCAAAATAGATACAGATGTTTTTTTACAAGCGAAAGTGCAAGATTGGGAAAAATATAATTTGGTTGATGGAGAGGTAAATCTTTATTTAGAGGGCACTTATATAGGCAAAACGGAGCTGGCATTAAAGCAAAATGATACGCTTACTTTTGCGTTGGGAAGAGATAAAAATATAATTGTTACTCGAAAAAAACAGAAGGAATTACAGAAAAAACAATTTTTAAGTAATAGCAAAGTAGATAATATCAGCTATGAAATTGAGCTAAAAAATACCAAGAAATATCCTATAAGTATTTTGGTTGAAGACCAATTTCCTGTAACAAGATTAAAGGAAATAGAAATCTATGACAAGCTTGCACCTGAGGCAGGGGTTGACAATGATTCAGGAAAGATTACTTGGCGACTAAACCTCGTTGCTATGCAACAAAAGAAATTGACTTTTCAATATTCTGTTAAATCTCCCAAAGGGACTAACAATAGCACTGAATAGTTTTAGAGCCGTATCTCAACGATACGGCTTTTTTTACGTAATTTTGCCCCAAATTTTGCTAAACTAGGCTTAGGCCTATTGCTCAACATAATGAATTATCTATCAGCAGAAAATATTTCTAAAAACTTTAATGAGCGTTGGCTTTTTAAAGGTATCAATTTCGGTATTCTTAAAGGTGATAAAGTAGCCTTAGTGGGTCAAAATGGCTCTGGAAAGACTACTTTAATGAATGTCTTGGCAGGAGTGATTCCTGCCGACGAAGGTACTATCAGTATTCGTAAAGGAATTACGGTGGGTTATCTTTCACAAAATCCTGTATTCAATGAATCGTTGTCGGTTATGGATTCCCTTTTTGATGGAGACTCGCCAACGGTGCAAGCCATCAAGGCGTATGAAAATGCTATGTTGCATCACAACGATGACGATTTGACGAAAGCACTTGAATTGATGGACAAATACCAAGCTTGGGACTACGAAAGTCGTGTGGAACAAGTTTTAGGTAAATTGGGTATTCATGACCTCGATAAGCCTATTTCATCTTTATCGGGTGGGCAGCGGAAGCGTGTGGCTATGGCCAAAATTTTGATTGAAGAGCCAGATTTAATCATCATGGATGAACCGACCAACCACCTCGATTTAGAAACAATCGAGTGGTTGGAGCAAACTCTTTCTTCCCAAAATGTAACCTTGTTATTGGTAACTCACGACCGTTATTTCTTGGATAGAGTTTGTAATAATATTGTTGAGCTGGATAATGGCAAAACGTATCCTTACAAAGGAAATTATGGGTATTTCTTAGAGAAAAAAGCGGAACGTGAAGCCATGGAAGCCGCAAGTATCGATAAAGCTAAGAACTTGTTGCGTACTGAGCTAGAATGGATGCGCCGTCAGCCCAAAGCTCGTGGTACCAAAGCTCAATATCGTATCGATGCCTTTTATGACTTGAAAGATAAAGCATCGCAAACTAAAGACGATTCTAAAGTACAGTTAAATGTAAAAATGGCTCGTCAAGGAAGTAAGATTTTAGAAATAGATGACCTATCAAAAAGCTTTGGTGAACAAAAAATCGTTGCTCATTTTTCTTATGTTTTCAAGAAAAAAGATAGAATCGGTATCATTGGAAAAAATGGGGCTGGAAAGTCCACATTTTTGAATATGATTACGCAAAACTTGAAACCTGATTCAGGAAATATTACTACGGGCGAAACGGTTGTATATGGTTATTATCAGCAAGGAGATTTAGAGTACAGAGATGGGCAAAGAGTAATAGATTTGGTAACCGAAATTGCAGAATATGTAACATTAGGAAATGGGCAAAGTATCACAGCGAGCCAATTTTTGACGCATTTTAAGTTTGAACCTAAAGTACAATACACGCTTGTTGAGAAGCTATCTGGGGGTGAAAAACGTCGTTTGGCTTTGATGCGAGTATTAATCAAAAACCCTAACTTCTTGATTCTGGATGAACCTACCAATGACTTGGATATTCAAACATTGAATATTTTGGAGGATTTCTTAATGGAGTTTGGAGGATGTTTATTGCTAGTATCTCACGACCGTTATTTTATGGACAAATTGGTAGAGCACCTTTTTGTGTTTGAAGGAGAAGGGCAAATTCGCGATTTTCCAGGAAACTATACCGATTATCGTGAATGGAAAGATGAATTAGACAAGCAAGAAGCACAAGCTAAATCGGCACCTAAAAAAGTAGAAACGCCAAGTGCTCCGGTTGTTCAAGAAGCTCCTGTGGCTACTTCTACCAAAAAGAAACTTTCTTATAAAGAACAAAAAGAATATGAATCTTTGGAAGGAGAAATGGCAAAACTAGGAGAGCGAAAAGCAGCATTGACCGAAAAACTCAACGCAGGAGGCTCCTATGAAGAATTGGCCGCTTGGGCTAATGAAATTGAGCAAATTACTGACCAACTTGACGAAAAAGAACTTCGCTGGTTGGAGCTATCAGAAATGATGTAGCCTGCATAATTCTTTCATTCTAAAAGTATTACTGTATATTCAGGTGCCACAGTTTGTATTGTGGCACTTTTTTTTGTTTAACTTTATCAAAATTATTCAAAGTCAACAAACCTTTACTACCATTATATGAAAAAAACACTACTCTCATTCATTTTTATCCTCTTCATAACAACGCTCTCGCAGGCGCAAAAAACCTGTTTTTATAATGGCAAAGTATATACAGTTGATGCCAAAAGCTCAGTTGCAGAAGCGGTAGTGGTCGAAAATGGTAAAATACTATTTGTAGGCTCAACCCCCGAGGCTCGTGCTGTATGGTCAGATAGTCGAACCAAGATGGTGGACTTGAAAGGAAAACTAATGCTTCCTGGACTTATCGACAATCACACGCATTTTGCAGATGGAGGCATGTATCTCTTGGGAGTAGACTTGAGAGGCGCAAAAACGATAGCG
The DNA here is from genome assembly GCF_049240685.1 of Flectobacillus sp. Classification (NCBI taxonomy): domain Bacteria; kingdom Pseudomonadati; phylum Bacteroidota; class Cytophagia; order Cytophagales; family Flectobacillaceae; genus Flectobacillus; species Flectobacillus sp. The sequence continues at coordinate 14,254 of NZ_JBMLSD010000013.1, read as the reverse complement.
GAATTTAAAGGTATTTTAAAGAAATATGTGGATAACCACCGTGGAGAGTGGATAACTTCTGGAAATTGGGACCATGAATCTTGGGAAGTGAAAGAATTGCCCACCAAGGAAATGATCGATGACTTTTCGCAAGATACCCCTATTTTTATCGACCGTTTTGATGGGCACATGGGATTAGCCAATTCGAAAGCCCTAGCCTTGGCTGGGATTACCAAAGATACTCCTTCGCCTGATGGTGGCGAAATAGTGAAAGATCCTAAAACTGGCGAGCCAACAGGCGTGCTAAAAGACGCCGCAATGCCTTTGATTTATAAAATTATTCCAGCGGCCAATGCAGCGCAAAAAATCAAATTTGTAGAAAGGGCACTCCAAGAAGCACGAGAAAACGGTATTACTTCAGTTCATGATATTACTTTTCAACCAGATTTGATTGCTTATCAAGATTTGGAAAAAGCGGGTAAACTTACTTGTCGATTTTATACCAGACTTCCCATTAGTACTTATCAAAACTTGGTAAATACGGGTATTCAAGTAGGCTTTGGTTCTGATAAAATCAAATTAGGGTCATTGAAAGCCTATGCTGATGGCTCGTTGGGGTCGAGTACCGCTTTGATGTTTAAGCCATATACCCAAAACCCCAATACCAAGGGGTTGGCTTCGGATATTATTATTAATGGCAGCTTGACCAAATGGGCAGTGGATGCCGACAAAAACCATTTACAGCTTTCTATTCATGCTATTGGGGATTCGGCCAATTATTTGATGTTAAAGCTTTTTGAAAAAATTACACAAGAAAATCCCAAATGGGACCGTCGTTTCCGTATCGAGCACGCACAGCATGTGAGATTTGAAGATATTCAAGCTTTTGCTAAATTAGGCGTTATTGCCTCGGTGCAGCCCTATCATTGTATTGATGATGGAGTATGGGCTGCCAAGCGTATTGGAGATAGAGTGAATTATACTCACCCTTACAAATCCTTTTTAGAAGCAGGCGTAAAGCTTTGTATGGGTTCGGACTGGTCGGTGGCGCCGCTTAATGCTATTTTGGGGATATATGCCGCTGTTACTCGTCAAACAGTAGATGGTGCTAATCCGATGGGTTGGATTCCTAAACAAAAAATATCGGTACAAGAAGCTATTAAGGCTTACACCATCAATAATGCTTATGCAGCTTTTGAAGAAAATGTAAAAGGCAGTATCGAAGTAGGGAAACTAGCTGATATGGTGGTACTTTCAGAGGATATTTTAATAATTCAACCAGAAAAAATAAAAAATGTACAGGTATTAATGACTATTTTTGATGGGAAAATTGTTTTCGAAAGAAAGTAAACCTCGAACTTAAAAACTAGCGCATAGATTGAAAATTTCCTAATGAAGTTTTAATCCATACACGAAAAAAAATTGCAGAAATAAGTCTAATTTGTCGGGTCTATTGAAAAATATGATTCATCGCCAAAATTGGATTTTAAGTGTTGTGTAGGCTTGTAGTAAAAATTATCCATGGATATAAATCAAATAATAAAATATCTCTCTGATTCAAAAGAGATAATTAATGCAGGTTTGTTCGCCATCACCTTCGTGGTATATGCTGAAAATGGGCTTTTCTTTGCTTTCTTTTTACCGGGCGACTATCTTTTATTCTTGACTGGCATTTTTGTAGGCAGTAAACTATTACTTTATCCTATTACTACAGTGATATTGTATTTGTTTTTGGCAGCGGTAATTGGCTCATTAACAGGTTTTCTGTTTGGACGGTATTTTGGCACAACCCTCGAAAACAGACCTGATACGTGGTATTTCAAAAGAAAGCACTTAGATGCTACAAAGGATTTTTTTGAGAAATATGGTAGTCAGGCCTTAATTATCAGTCGATTCTTACCATATATCCGTACCTTTGCACCAATTTTGGCAGGTATTAGTAAAATGAACTATCCCAAATACCTTTTCCTGAATATCGTTGGCGGAGCCGTTTGGGTGGTCTCGTTAGTGGGAGGGGGGTATTGGTTTGGTATCAAGTTTCCTTGGATTATCAATTATGTACATTATGTCATTTTGTTTTTCTTGGTCATTACAACATTTACTGTTGTCAAAGGTTATTTTAATATTAGGAATAAGTCGTAAAAGGGTCTTGAGCATTTGGCTTTCAGGTATCGTTTTCCAATCCTAATATGGTTCAATGACTTTTCTAATTTTGTTATACGATGCTTAGTGAATTTGGCTATATTTTATTGTTTATCATCACTGCGATTGTCTTTACGGCGGTAATTCTTTTTGTTGCCAAACTGTTGAGACCTAATCGCCCGAACGTTGAAAAATTAACCACTTATGAATCTGGAGAAGAGCCAGACGGTAATGCCAATGTTCGCTTTAACATTCGATTTTATGTGATTGCACTGTTGTTTGTGCTATTTGATTTAGAATTAGTTTTCCTGTTTCCTTGGGCAACTGTTTTTGGAAATGAAACACTAAATCATACTACCGACGGTCTTTGGGGATGGTTTTCGATTGTTGAAATGCTCATTTTTGTTGGTATTCTTATCCTAGGGCTTGCTTATGCATGGGTAAAGGGGCATTTGGACTGGGTACGCCCAGAGGTACAAGAACCACAGTTTAAATCGCCAGTACCAGTAAATAAATACGATGCAATTAACAAGAAATACTCTTAGACTTTGAGGATGAGTGGTGTAGTTATATCTCTTAGTTGGTTAGACAAATGTCTTTACAAAAAATACATATTCGTTTTTTCTTAAAACAAAGATACATATTATTGGTAGTGCCATATCTGCGAGTCGCGGGTATGGCACTTTTTCCTTTTGTGATAGTACAAAAAGAACGACCTTCGAATATTTTGGTTAATCATGAAAGAATTCACCTACGACAACAAATCGAGCTAGGAATTGTATTTTTCTATTTATGGTATGTGATTCATTATGGTATAAATCGTTTGAAAGGAATGCCTCATAATCAAGCATATCGCCAAATTATATTCGAGAGAGAGGCATATCGAGAGGATGAAAATTTACAGTATTTAGCCAAAAGAAAGTGGCTCGCTTTTTTAGAATATTAGGTAGAAGTGCAGAATGATGGGTTGTGAATCTAAATTCCTTTATGCCTACTGCTTCTTTCGAATTTGAAAAAAAAATCCTCCCCCCTGTAACCTTTTATTTGAAACCTTCATCCTATAGTCAAATATTCAGCAAACACCGACATACACGCTAGCAATGAAGGTGCCTGAAATGAAAACAGATTTTAACAACTTAAACATTTATAACGACATGGTTTCAGAAGGAATGGTTGCGCTCTTAATACCAATCGTGAGTACAGTAGGCTTCTTTACGATGATTGTATTTTTAAGAAAATTCGAAAACGACGAAAAAATGGCAATGATTGCCAAAGGAATAGTTCCTCCAAGTAAGTCTATCAATATCAATCCTGCCAATTCACTCAATATCAATCCTGCCAATTCACTACGTTGGGGCTTAGTGGCCGTTGGTGTTGGCTTAGGCTTATTAATTGGACATTTCCTTGAAACAAGTTTGGGCTTCGACGACGATGTAGCGTATTTCTCTATGATTTTTGTATTTGGTGGAATTGGACTTTTGTTATCTTATTTTCTCCAAATGAAGATTAATGAAAAACAGGGACGCAAAGAAGAGTAAAAGACATACGGACAGATTTTTTTTATTTTTTTGAAAAAAATAAATTTTTAGACCTCTAAACGGTATCAAAATGATTATGAAGGTCTTAGCATCACGTGCTAAGACCTTTTTTGTTGCTCTTTTTGGAGCATTAACAAAACCTTAACAAGTATTAACATTTTGTTATGAGACCTTCGGAACACTTTGCCGTTATAAGTACATAATTTATTAAACGCATCTTTCAAGAAATTTAACTTTTCTAATATGAAGAAATTACTTGCTTCCCTAGCTATCGTATTAAGTGTAGTATCGTTTGCTAATGCTCAAAAAATTGCCTTCAAAGGAGGCTTCACTTATTCTGATGCTATCATGTCACCAGAGCCTGTTGATATAATCGATGGTAAAGCGGGTTTTCATGCAGGTATTGTATTGCAAGATTTAATGCTTTCAGACAAAATAGGAATTCAACCCGAACTTATTTATTCACAACAAGGCTTCAAGATTGGTGGTGTAGGCTCTATTGGTATGCACTATCTTTCTTTGCCTATTTTATTAAAATTTCCTGTTACCGAAGAGCTTTCATTGTTGGCTGGTCCGCAAGTAAGTTATTTGACTAATACAAAAATTGGGATAGGGAACGGTCTTTTCTCGGTCAACTACAACGGTCTATTCAAAGATATTGATTTAGGACTTGCTGGTGGCTTGGAATACAAAGTTTCTGATAAAGTTGCTTTAGGGGGCCGTTATGTATTGGGCTTAACCAATGTCAACAAGGATTTTCAAATAGATAACAACAATAATTTATCTGATTACCTAAGCATCAAAAACACCTCTGCTCAAGTATATGTAAGCTTTAGTTTTGGTAAAAACTAATCACCCAGCTTTCTGAATTATAATCCATACTTTGATAAAACTCTCTAAAACTTCTCTTTCAAACCTCTTTAATTTTCTCAATCCGCTATTAATTTTATATTTAGCTTCGCCCCTTGTTTTGTGAAACAAGGGGCTTTTTTTTGAAAAAAAATACCTATTTTGTCTATCAACTATGAATTTAAGCAGGTACTTAAAACTACTTTACTATGAGATTACAAAATCGTATTGCTATTATAACTGGCGCTGCCAGGGGAATTGGAAAGGCCGCCACAGAAGTTTTCTGTAAGGAAGGTGCCACTGTAATTATTTGGGACTTATTAGACTTAGGAGAAGAAACTGCTTCAAATCTACGTGCTCAAGGTTATGCTTGTGAGTTTATGAAAGTAAGTACGACGGATGTTAGTGGTATTGAATCCGCAACAAAAAAAGTTTTTGAGCGCTTTGGAAAAATTGATATTCTCATCAATAATGCTGGTATTACACGCGACAAAACGCTTCTGAAAATGTCACACGATGAATGGCAGCAGGTCATTGATGTCAATCTTACAGGAGTTTTTAATTGTACCAAAGCCGTAGCGCCATATATGGTCGAAAAACAATATGGAAGAATTATTTGTACCTCCTCAATCGTGGGTGTACATGGTAATTTTGGTCAAACCAATTATGTTGCAGCCAAAGCGGGCTTAATTGGGATGGTAAAAACTTGGGCAAAGGAATTGGCAAAGCATGGTATTACCTCCAATGCTGTAGCGCCAGGTTTTATCAGAACAGAAATGACAGAAGCTATGCCCGAAGAAGTTCAAAAAGCCATGATTAGTCAAATCCCACTCAAACGTATGGGCGACCCCAAGGATATTGCTTATGCCTATCTATATTTAGCTTCAGAAGAAGCCAGCTTCGTAAACGGTCAAGTATTAGGCGTAAACGGAGGCCAAGCTTCCTAGGAGTAATTAGTGTGGAGTTTGGGAGGACTAGGGATTTCGGAAATATAATCTACTGTCTTGTAGAATATTTTTGCAATAAGGAAAATTAAATTGATAGTTTATTGGTAGCAGACTTTGTCAGTATCCTTCTAATTATGGGTACATGTCAATAACGGATATTCTATCAACCAATAATATCTTTTTACTTATTTCCGAAATCTCTGATCTGCAATTGTTTATTAGTCTCAAATAATTTTTTGTCTAAAATAGATTGCCCTCAAAAATCACTTGATGTCAAACCATTTTATCTCTATTTTTTTTAAAAAAAACATAATAAAAAGAATATAAACCCAATTGGTTAGCCATCTGAAATATTGCTCTTCGATAGGTTGCATAAGTAAAGCATACATCAAAAAGCCTAGGAGATAGCATGAAATTATATGAAATCTTTTTGCCCTAAAATAGAGCAGATTATACACAAAACCCAGCAACAAAGGAAGAACAAATACCCCTACCATACCAAAATCCATATAATAGGGTTTGAGATACGAATAGGTATTTGTGGGTAAGGGCGTGCTAATCCATTCTGAAATAACTGGTGCTACAGGAATATTGAAGCCCAAACGCCCTATCCAAAGCCATATCACTCGAAAAGTATTGTATCCCAAATACGGCACAGGGTCGATACTAGCCAAACTCAAGGCAGGCAGCGATGCCACCGAATAAGTCAACAACATCGGAATGATAGATTCCCACGAAAAGTCTTGCGTTCTGCCGATTGTGATAAGTACCATAAAGCCAATTAAGGAGAGAGCGCCTATCATTGCTTGTCCTATGGAAATTTTGTTTTTCCAAAGTAAATCATAAGCTAAAGGAACCACGAAGAAAATCAATTGCCCACGTGAGCCTAGTAGGTAAGTATAAATCAAAAACACTATTAATAGGATACCATTGCGCCAAGAAAAAGAGGTATGAGTAAGTAGCAATACCAAATAAACAGAGCTTAAGGTTTGAATTAAGCCATAAAGCCCAAAACGTTTTCCATCATCTTCGACCAAGGTATTCCGCAATTCTTGTATATCTCCCCACGAAAACTGCCCTACTTCCTTCACCACCATCGGAAGAGTGAGCCCTAAAGAAAGTAATACAAGGGGATAAAATAGGAAAAGATTTTTTACTAAAAGTGTATTGTCATAAAGAGGCTCAGGAATAGTTATTTCGGGCAATACTTTTTGGTATAAGCCCCAGCATATCAATCCTCCTACCGAAAATCCTAAGCAACTTATCCAGATGAAGGGAGCAATATCTTGGAGGTTAACAGCAAAATAAGCTTGATTTTGCCAAAAAATAAGATAATACATTAGCCATAATCCTGTTTGTATTACGATAGGGTTTAGCGGACTTCTGTAAAGTAGGCTGTTTGCTATCAATAATATCAAAAGTAGGGCTAATGTCATCGTTTGGGGGCTTTAAGAAGTGATTTGCTGACTTTTTTATTTTAAAAAAGGTATTTTTTTGCTTTCAAAATCACTAAAACACTTATCATACTTTCGGTAACTAATAGTGCTAAAGCAGTACCAAGCACCGAGAAAGACGGAATCAGTAAAACGTTTAACAAGATACATACCAAAGCGCCCCAAGATAAAATCTTTGTGCTACTTTTTCCATGGTCTGAGATAAGCAATAGCTGATAAAAAGGGATATTGACACATACAATTAATGGGATAAAAGCCATATATCTTACCAGTTGAACAAACAGGTTTTTTTCTGAAATATCTAAATTTATTAAGATACCTATCAGGGGCGCACCCAACCAGCACACAGAGCTTCCTATTCCAACCAAAATACAAAAAGGTAGAAATAATTTTCGCAAAAATGATTGCATAGCCTCATATCCTTGTGTGAGAATATGGCAAAGTTGCGTATAAATCGCTTGTGAAAACATTACTAGCACTTGGCGAAGCAATAGTGCTATTTTTTCGGCTATGCTGTAAACCCCCAACATTTGTTCGCTGACAAACCAACCCAATAGGATAATACCAGAGTGCATATACAGACTTACCGAAAAATGGGAGGTAAAATAGAAAAATCCTTCTTTGAGTTGTCTTGGAACACCTTTCAACCATCGTTTTTGGAATACCAGATGATATTTTTTTGACAAATAAATAGTAGCAATAACACCAACCAAAACATTGCTACCGCCTAATATCATATTTATCCAAATGGCTTCGGTAGCGCCTTTTACCCAAAAATAAATCAAACAAACACTAAGGATTTTTGAACAAAAATTGGCGTAAGTAGCCCAAGGCATTTTTTCAACGCCTTGAAAAAACCAAATAGGCAATAGCGCCTGACCGACGACCATCATATAACTACCAAGAATCAGTTTAGGGTTGTGAGCAAGGGTGGGATGAAAAGGAAGAATTACCAGTAAAATACCAAAACCAAGAATCAATAGAGTTATTTTTGAAAAACTTACTTCAAAAAAAAGTTGGCTTAAATCTCTTTGTTGACGGTGCTTTTCGCTCAAGGTTTTTACTGCTGAAAGACTAAAGCCATAATCCACCCAAACATAAAAATACAACATGATACTTTGTGCCAAAGCCACAATACCATACTGAGCCAATCCGATTCGTTGAAGCAAAAGGGGAATTAACAAAAGAGGGATTAATAGGTTGGTAGCTTGTAAAAATGCCAACGCCACGAAGTTGCGAATAACACCTCGGTATTCATAAAAGGTATTTCGAATCGTAGCAAACAACTTCATCGTTAGAGAATATATATCAGAAGCCTAGAATAAAACAATTGAGTGATTTGTGATTATGTTAAAATTTAGATTCTCCCAGTAGAAACGCAATGCTTGCGTCTCAATGCTCGCGTCTCAATGCTTGCGTCTCAAACCAAGTAAATCTAGCATAATAGCCTCAAAAAAGGGGTCAGGAAATATATTCCGACCCCTTTTTTATGAAAATTATGGAGGATAATCCCAATCTTAAAATTCGGAATGACTCATATTTATAGCTATTGAAGACGCAAAGCATTGCGTCTCTACTAATTTTTATCAAAACAAATCACTCAATACACTACAGTCTCGCATCAGAGAATGATTTATCCCAGAAAGATTTAATATCGTAAATCACGGCGTTTTCGCCTTTGAGGGCTTCAATATTTAAGCTGGCAAACTCGTTATGCGATACGCATAGCAAAATACCTTCGTAGTCAGTACCCAATTGGTCGAGCAACTGAATGCCGTATTCCTCCGCCACTTCATGTTTGTCGGCCCAAGGGTCATATACATCCACATCAATTCCGAACTCTTTTAATTCGTTATACACATCAATCACACGAGAGTTACGAATATCTGGGCAGTTTTCTTTAAAAGTAACACCTAAAATCAACACCTTACAACCATCGATTTTATGCCCTTTCTTAATCAATAGCTTCACCAGTTTATTGGCTACAAAAATCCCCATGTTATCATTGACACGACGACCAGAAAGAATCACCTGAGGATAATACCCCAAACTTTCGGACTTGTGAAGTAGATAATAAGGGTCTACGCCAATACAGTGCCCGCCCACCAAACCCGGTTTGAATTTGAGGAAATTCCATTTTGTACCTGCGGCCTCTAATACCTCGGTGGTATCAATGCCCATTTTATCAAAAATCAATGCCAATTCATTCACAAACGAGATATTGACATCACGCTGAGCATTTTCAATCGCCTTCGACGCTTCCGCTACTTTGATAGAAGTCGCCAAATACGTACCTGCTGTAATAATTGAGCCATACAAACTATCCACAAATTGAGCTACTTCAGGCGTTGAACCAGAGGTAACTTTTTTGATTTTGGTCAAAGTATTCACCTTATCACCAGGGTTGATACGTTCTGGAGAATAGCCACAGAAGAAATCTTGGTTAAAAACCAAACCACTTTCTTTTTCCAAAATTGGCACACAATCCTCTTCTGTACAACCTGGATATACCGTTGATTCATAAATCACCACATCGCCCTTGCGGAGAACCTTCCCTACGGTTTTACTGGCCGCAATCAAAGGAACTAAATCGGGCTTTTTGAAACGATCTATCGGCGTAGGTACGGTTACGATAAACACATTGCAGTCAACCAAATCATGGATATTGGCTGAAAAACTTAGTTGTGTAGAAGACTGTAAATTTTCGGTCTCTACTTCCTGCGTGCGGTCATAACCTTTTGAAAGTTCATCGATACGACTTTGATTAATATCAAAACCGATTACTGGAAATTTTTTCCCGAACTCAACAGCCAATGGAAGCCCTACATATCCAAGACCGATTATTGCTATTTTACTTGTACTTAAGTCCAATATTTTGAGATAATTTTATGAAAATCAAAAACCGAAAATCAAAGGTAATCAATTTATTTTTTTAGTGGAAAAACAAATAACTCACCAGAATAGCTGTGATAATACCAGCTAAATCTGCTGTTAAACCTGCCCAAAGCGTATAGCGTGTTTCCTTGATATTGACCGAACCAAAATACAAAGCAATCACATAAAAAATCGTATCTGCCGAACCTTGGAATACACAGGCCAATCTACCCGCAAAAGAATCTGCACCAAAGGTTTTCATGGTATCAATCATCATTGCTCTTGAGCCACCACCACTCAAAGGATGCATCAGAGCTGTTGGAAGCGCATCTGTAAAGTCGGTATTGATATTGGTCAGCGCAAATAAGTACTTCATGCCATCAACAATCCAAGTCAAAGCGCCAGAATTACGCAATGCGCCAATAGCTACCAACATGGCAACCAAATAAGGAATAATGCGTACAGAAGTTTCGAAGCCACCTTTTGCACCCTCGATAAAGGCATCAAAAATGTCAACTTTTTTACGAAGCGCACCAAGTAAAAACGAAATGATTAAGCCAAACAAAATCATATTACTCGACACCTTCGAAAAGATTTCGATTTGTTCTTTCGGAATACTTGATAAATACCAAAGCAATAACCCAATAGCAGCCGTAATACCTCCCAGCCATGTGATAATAACTCTGTCTAAGAGATTTATTTTTTGCTTGAAAGAGACAAACAATAGTCCCGTCACGGTAGCAACATAAGTAGCAATCAAGCATGGAATAAAAATATCAGAGGCGTCTTTGGCACCATAAATCGCCCGCTGAGCCATAATACTCAGTGGAATCAAAACAGGGCCTGCACTGTGCAATACCATAAACATAATCTGGGCATTAGAAGCTACTGTTTTGCTAGGATTTAGTTCTTGTAAACTTTGCATTGCTTTTAGCCCAAAAGGCGTAGCAGCATTGTCGAGCCCTAGCATATTGGCCGAAAAGTTCATAATCATTTGTCCACTTGCTGGGTGATTTTTAGGAACTTCAGGAAAAAGACGATTAAAGAATGGTCCGACAATACGAGCCAAAAAGTTGATAGCACCCGCCTTTTCTCCAATATTGAGTAAACCCATAAAGAATGTCATTACCCCAGCTAATGGAAGTGCAATATTCATGACCGAAGTTTCGGCTGAGTCGAACATACCATCGACAATCAGTTTGAAAATTTCGGTATCGCCCAAGAAAATCAACTTGAGCAAAGCCACAACAAAGGCAATCAAAAAAAAAGCAATCCAGAGGTAATTAAGAGCCATTCTATCAGATTGGGATTTATGTATTTATTGAAAAGTATTCATGCAATATTTGGCTTTCGGCAGTTGGCTATAAGCTTACGGCTAGTCATTAAAAACTCCATTCACAATTTACTACTAGGAGTGTACAAAGAATTTCTAACAATTGTAGATTGAGGATTTCTGATTTCGGAAATAAACTAAACTTCCGAAATCCAACATCCGAAATCCGAAATAAACAGTTCTCATTCAGCACTCACAATTAAGTTATGGGTACATGACTGCTGCATGACGGAATACTGATAAAAGTAAAGCAAATAAAGTCAGCATCACCGCCGAAAATGGAATCCAATGCCACTCCTTGATTACTTTAGCCAATTCATACGAAGCAACGGTAAATGCAAATGCAGCAATCACATCGGCCGTATAGTGTACGTGTTGTAAAAGTAGGAAAAAAGCGATTAAAATACAGGCGATACCAGCCAAGATTTTAGCCATACGCCCTTCTACAATAATCCAAATGAGCACCATTGTAGCAGTATGTCCCGAAAAGAATAAATCTTTGGTGACGGGCGCAGCCGTACCATACACTGCCGCTTCGGCAAAAGGGTCTGCCAGATTGATTAACCCAACAGGTGCATCAAGCGGAACCAAAGTGATAGTCAGCATACGAAAAATCGTTACGCAAACGTAAGTAATTGCATAAAGTAAAAACACTTCAGCCTTTTTTAGACTTTGTATTAATGAGAAAATCAAAATACTGTACAATACCGTAAATATAGGTACAGATACGTCCATTGAAGGCAAGGCATTCAACACTAAATCCTCGAGAGCGACTCCTGGTCGTTTTTGGATATGGTTCAAATAACTCGGAAACTGTGTAGCACCGATAATTAAAATCCCCAAGGTTAAAATTATCTTTACACTAAAATCAACTGTTTGAAAACCTGCTTTCCAGCTTTTCGCAAGCGCTTGAAAGTAGGTGAGTTTTTTCATTTCTTGAGATGTTGTTTTGGGTTTTTGTGTTAACAAATCGTTATCCATAAATCATGAGAAGATTATCGAGTCGTTGTTGAGTTTTGTCGGAAAGATGACAAAACATCTTTAAAAAGATTGCAAACTTACATCAAGTTTTAAATGTTATCAATTATGAAAAGAAAAATTAGTGCCATTGTTCTTGGAATATTAACATTAGTAGTAAATATTTCATGTGCTCAAAAACCTGAAAATCAGAAAAATACTAAAATGGAAAACAAAGAAAAAGATAAGCCCAATGAAAAAACAGAAATCGCAACTTTTGGTGCTGGATGCTTTTGGTGTGTAGAAGCCGTATTCCAACGTCTTGAAGGAGTTGAGAAAGTTGTTTCTGGTTATTCTGGAGGTTCTGTCCAAAATCCGACTTATCGTGCTGTATGTACAGGCACAACTGGTCATGCCGAAGTATGTCAGATTACTTATGACCCACAAAAAATTACTTTTGAAGAGTTATTAGAGGTTTTTTGGAAAACACACGACCCAACTACCTTGAATCGCCAAGGTGCAGATGAAGGAACGCAGTATCGTTCGGTGGTTTTTTATCATAACGAAGCACAAAAACAATTGGCAGAACATTGGAAGAGCAAGCTTAATGCAGAACATGTTTTTCCGAACCCGATTGTAACCGAAATTAGTGCATTTACCAAGTTTTATCCTGCCGAAGATTATCATCAGGAATATTACAACCAAAATGGTATGGAGCCTTATTGCCAGATTGTAATCAAACCTAAGTTGGATAAATTTACAAAGGTGTTTAAAGATAAATTAAAACATTAGTCCAATTAGTAAATAGAGCTTGAGCGATAATTGAGTAGGTGTATGGATTTGTGAGTGTAATTGTCTGATTGTTAATGTTTTATATTGTTTGGTTTAGGTGATATGCTTTAGGTATTAAGCCGTATGCTAAAGAAAAAAGAGTTTTTATGAAATGATAAAGACCTTTTGTCTAAGGCCTAGGCTTACAGCCTAAAGCACTCAATTTAAACCTAATTTTGCTCTTTTACTTAAGTTAGTGGGCAAAATAGAATTTAATTTTTGTGCCAAAGACATTCAGGTATCAGCTTTCGGCGGAGGGCTTTGGAAAAAAGCATAGCTGTGGTTAATAAAAACATTTTAACACTCTTTGCCTTGTGCCTGTTGCCTTGTCCCTAAACACTCAACTTAAATCTAATTTTGCTCTTTTACTTATTTAGCCATAAGATAAGCTTTTCGCTCGGCTGGAGAGAGCTTTTCGATAGCATATCGCAACATAGTACGAGGCATCGCTAAAACGTGTTCGTCCAAAAATTCTTTTAAGACTAACTCGTCGCGCTTGCCTATTTCTCGAAGCATCCATCCTGTCGCTTTGTGAATAAGGTCATGACGATGTGTCAAAAAAACTTCACAAAGACGAATAGCATCGGTAAATTGTCCTTTTCGAATAAAAGCAAGGCAAGTAATAATAGCCACTCGTTGTGACCACAAATGATTGCGTTGCGCTAATTCGTACAAAATATCACGGTCTTTGTCGAGCAACCAAGGCCCTAGAATAAAATGTGCCGTAAGGTCGACCAAATCCCAATTGTTGATATAGTCCAAATGACTAAGATAAAGTTCAACGATACGAGCACGCTGTATCGTTGAACCTTTCTTGAATTGTTCTACCCAAATCAGTAATCCACAGGCACGCACTTCGTGTATCGTATGCTCGACCATTGTCGTAACCTCCTCAATAGATACTTGTTTGTAATACTCTTTTACAATTCCTCTCACTTGCGGATTCGATAATCCCCAGAAAGTGTCCCCTTCGGCGTATTGACCTTTGCCAGTTTTAAAATAACGAGCCATCAATTTTGCCCTTTCGGGGTTTTGTAAAGAAGCTAATTTTTCAAGTACTTGCATGATTAAATTAAGATTGTGTCAAGGATAAGTATGAATGCTGAATTATGAGTTGTGAATTTTGAATGTAAAATTTTAATTATCAATATTTTACACCTTCAATTAATTAAATTTTCTGATTACTGGACAAAAAGAGAAAAGGTATTTAGACTTTTTCAATGAATGTTTAAAAACAGTTTAAAACTGTTAAAAAAATGAGTCCAAGACTAAGTCTTGAACTAGTAACTTTGTTAAAAACATTTTAACACTCTTTGCCTTGTGCCTGTTGCCTGTTCCCTTTTATATAAA
>NZ_JBMLSD010000012.1:0-2132 GCF_049240685.1 Flectobacillus sp. | reverse complement strand
CCTTGCGCCTGTGAATTTAGCCGTCGAACTTTGTTTGACGGCTACTTTGTTTTTAATAGCCCAACACATTGGTATATTTGCCCAAGTTTGAACTATTAGCTATATTGTTGACTAAAATATATTTTGAATCTATGGAAAACTTTAGGATAGAAAGTTTAGAAATAAGTCAAGTTGGCGTTTTTAATCATTTAAAAATAGATTTTCCTGAGAAAAAAAATACAGGACTGGCCGAAATACATATTCTTACGGGGGAGAATGGAACAGGGAAAACTACAATATTGGAAATGCTAGCGGAGTTGGGAAAACAACAAGCACTTGAGGATATAGAGAGTAATCCTATTTATGCTAAATTTCATAAGTTTAAAAATAGTTTTTTCAAAATACAATCTTCAAGAGTTGACTTTCGAGAAAATACCTTTTCATTTAATCAAATAGAGAATTCAGTAAGTAGTTATTTTAATAATAGACAGACCTATTTTGATGGATTTGAATTTGCATTATTTGCCTATTCGGGTTATAGAAGAACTCAAAAAAGTACTGAAGTAGATACAAAATATAAGCCAACGCATTCAAATATAGCTTTAGAAAATGCACTAGATTTTGACAAATCTATCAACACAGAAAAACTTTCAAACTGGGTAGGTTCAATTTTGATAAAAGAGGCTCTTTTAAAAACAACCAATGAGATAGATAAATCTTTGGAGTTTAGACGATACATATCAATCATAGAAGAGGTATTATTTCAAATCACAGGTCAAAACTTTGGTTTTTATCTAAATCCTGAGACCATGCACCTCAATTTAGTTCAGAATGAGCAACGCATGGGATTAGATACCTTGCCAGATGGAGTCAAAAGCATTGTGTCTTGGGTTGGTGATTTGATTATGCGAATGAGCCAAATGCAATGGGCAGATGATTTGGATATTTTTGATAGAAGCTTCGTTTTATTGCTCGATGAAATAGAGGTGCATTTACATCCAGCTTGGCAACGTAAAATATTGCCAGTGATTCAAAAGCTTTTTAAAAATGCTCAAATATTTATTTCTACACATTCACCATTCGTCGTGGGGTCGGTAGATGGAGCATGGATATATAAGTTTAAAAAAATTGGGACATCTGTAACCTTAGAAGAAACAACTTTATCAGAAGATGCAAAAAGTGTTAGACGTATTTTGGATGAGGTTTTTGATGTAAAACAACAATATGGTGTTTCGGTTGAAGAAGACCTTCAAAAGTTTAGAGAGATACGAGATAGAATATTGAAAGGGGAGTCCTTTGATATTCAGGAGTTTAAAAATTTGACAAACCATTTAGCGAGTCAGAGTACCGAGCTGTCACACTTATTAGGAAGTGAAATAAATCAACTACAACGAATTATAAAGAAAGAAGTCTTCTAACACTTATGCGTAAATTTCTGAGAGTAAATGGCCCTACATTTTTATTAAAGAATTTTTCTGCAACTGTTACTAAGCCTAGATGGCAAGTATATGGAGAAAGATATGCAGAACGAAGAGCAATCAATAAATCATTTGAGTTCGCTTGGCCTCAGTATCAGAAAAGGCCACTCAATCATCTTTTGATGCCTTTATTGATGCTGCAAACGGACGCTCACTGTTCTTATTGTGACGCGTATCCGCTTATGAGTGCTGACAATACAATAGACCACTTTAAACCAAAGTCAAAATATCCTCTGGAAGTTTGTAAATGGGAGAATTTGTACATTGCATGTGCTCATTGCCAAAAAGAAAAAGGTACAAGTTATGACGAAAAGCTCCTTCGACCCGACGAATCAGGCTACGATTTTTATCATTACTTCTATTATGATTTTACTACTCATGAAATAAAAATATTGTGGAGTTTAACAGGCGAGGAGGCACAACGAGCAGAAGCAACCTTAAGAATAATGAACTTTAATCATCCAGCTATGAAGGAAAGTCGACGTTTATCTTATGAGGGTTTTGCAGATAGGCCTGATTTCCCACTTAACGATAAAACTCATAGATTTATGTTTGAATAGCAAAATAGAGGACTATTCGTTACAATAGCCTACACTCAATTGTATAGTTTCTTTTATTTTTGAATCATCTGAGTATATCTGAATTTAAAAAAGCTCTTGTTCTTGGTGTGTTTAT
>NZ_JBMLSD010000011.1:0-4837 GCF_049240685.1 Flectobacillus sp. | reverse complement strand
GTAGTCTCCTTTTTTCTCCTCAACCAACTATTTGACTTAAACCTCGACTGTTACGTTCGAGAATTTTAATGATTTATCTTCACCTAATTCCATCATTACAATAGAATCTTTGCTTACGTAATGTCCAAGAATTTGTTTTGATAGTTCGTTCAAAATTCTTCTTTGCAATACACGCTTGAGTGGACGAGCGCCCATGGTTGGGTCATAGCCTTCTTCTGCTAAGAATGTCAAGGCTTCGTCGGTAGCTTCGAGTGTGATGCCTTGCTCTTTCAAACGGTCTTGGATTTGTTTGAACTGGATTTCGACAATCTTGTGAAGGTTGTTTTTAGAAAGTGGTTCAAACATCACAATTTCATCTACACGGTTCAAAAACTCTGGACGAACCACTTGCTTCAATAAGCCCATTACTTCTTCTTTGGCTTTTTCTAAGATGATATGGTTATTCCAACCTTCCATTTCTGCCATTTTTTCTTGAATTATATGACTACCAATGTTTGATGTCATAATAATGATGGTATTCTTGAAATTGGCAATACGTCCTTTGTTGTCAGTCAAACGACCGTCATCGAGTACTTGCAAAAGGATGTTCCAAACGTCTGGGTGTGCTTTTTCGATTTCGTCGAGCAAAATCACACTGTAAGGTTTGCGACGTACCGCTTCGGTCAATTGACCACCTTCGTCATAACCCACGTATCCTGGAGGTGCTCCAATCAAACGGCTTACTGCATGGCGCTCTTGGTACTCCGACATATCGATTCTGACCATTGCATTCTCATCGTTGAAGAGATAATCCGCAAGTGATTTGGCTAATTCGGTCTTACCAACCCCTGTTGTACCCAAGAATATAAATGAACCAATCGGACGGCGAGGGTCTTGCATACCAGCGCGTGAACGACGCACTGCATCTGAAATAGCCTCGATCGCTTCTTCTTGCCCTGCTACACGTTTGCCTAATTCTTCTTCCATGTGCAAGAGTTTTTCTTGCTCGGCACGCATCATTTTCGAAACTGGAATACCTGTCCATTTCGCTACCACCTCAGCAATATTCTCTGCTGTTACCTCTTCCTGAAGCATCGTGTTTTCTTCTACTTTCGGCGTTTGTAGCTCTTTGAGTTTGTTTTCCGCCTCAAGTAATTTACCATATCTTATCTCTGCTACCTTTCCATAATCGCCAGCACGTTCGGCTTGTTCTGCCTCTAATTTCAAACGGTCAATATCTTCTTTGATTTTGCGAACATTATCAAGTACCGATTTTTCAGATTGCCATTTGGCCATTAAGCCCGATTTTTTTTCGGTCAATTCTGCCAACTCACGACTAATAATGGCTTCACGCTCCTTATTATTTTCACGACGAATCGCTTCTCTCTCAATTTCGAGTTGCATAATACGGCGTTGTAAATCATCAATTTCTTCAGGAACAGAGTCAATCTCCATACGCATTTTTGCTGCTGCTTCGTCCATCAAGTCGATGGCTTTGTCAGGTAAAAAACGATCTGAAATATAACGATTTGACAACTCAACGGCGGCAATTACCGCATCGTCCTGAATGCGTACTCCGTGGTGAAGTTCATATTTTTCTTTGATACCTCTCAAGATAGAAATGGCATCAGTTACATCTGGTTCGTCTACCGTAACAGCTTGGAAACGACGTTCAAGAGCTTTGTCTTTCTCGATATATTTTTGGTATTCCTTAAGCGTAGTCGCCCCAATCGCATGCAATTCGCCACGTGCCAAGGCTGGTTTGAGCAAGTTGGCCGCATCCATCGCACTATCACCACCGCCTCCTGCGCCAATCAAGGTATGGATTTCATCAATAAACATGATGATTTCGCCTTCTGCGTCGGTTACTTCTTTGATAACAGCCTTCAAACGCTCTTCAAACTCACCCTTGTATTTGGCACCCGCAATCAACAAGCCCATATCGAGGGTATAAATCGTTTTGCTACGAAGGTTTTCTGGTACGTCGCCCAATACAATTCTTTGTGCCAACCCTTCTACGATGGCAGTTTTACCAACGCCAGGTTCACCAATCAACATTGGGTTGTTTTTGGTACGGCGAGAAAGAATTTGTAAAACACGACGAATTTCTTCATCACGACCAATCACAGGGTCGATTTTTCCTGACTTGGCTAATTCATTTAGGTTACGAGCATATCGTTCCAAAGAACGATAGGTTGCTTCTGCATTTTGGTCTTTCACGTTGGTGTTACCTCTAAGTTCTTTAATCGCTGATTTGAGTGTATTTTCTTTGAAGCCACTATCTTTTAATAGCGTAGCTACGGAGTCTTTCCCTAAAAATAGACCCATCAAAAGTAATTCTACGCTGACAAACTCATCGCCAAAATCTTTCAATAGATTTTCGGCCTTGGTCAGAGCAGCGGCGGCATCATTGGCCAAATAAGGCTGTCCGCCCGATACTTTTGGATAGGAGTTAACAATGCTTTCAAGTTTGGTCAATAGGATATTTTCATTCACACCCATTTTCTTCAACAAGAAGCCCGAAGTATTGCTGTCTTCCTCAAGAATAGCTTTCAGCAAGTGCCCCGCTTCGATGGCCTGCTGACCATTACCCGAGGCAATCGTAGCTGCCTGCTGGATAATCTCCTGGGTTTTGGTGGTGTATTTATTAAAGTTCATATCAGTAGTTTTGTTTTGTCCTGATTTGTTTTATTTGTTAATTATTTATCAAATATGAATCCAATCCTATTAATCGGAAAAAATGTCTTGTTTTAAGCGATTTAGGGAATTTTTATCCGCCAAAATTTCAGTAGAATCCCTCCAAATCAGCATTTATAATGTCATATTGTCTTTAGATTTGTAGAGGAATAAATTTTAGAATTAAAGCTGAATTGCGATTGTATTTTGTAATATCTGTATTTTACAATAAAAAATTACTAGCTGTTATTTGGCAAGATTACTCATGATTATAAGCACTGGTAATTAACTGAAAATTTACATTCACAATTCACCATTCGCTCATTCATAATTAAACATTATCACTAAATCCCTCATTCACAATTAATCATCATGCAACTCAGAAAATTTCAGACAGAACTTATTAGCGAAATCGGTCTTGGTACTTGGCAACTAGGCAGTGCCGATTGGGGAAATGTTACAGAAGAAGCTGCTTTCGAAATCCTCAATCGATTTGTGGATTTAGGAGGTAATTTTATCGATACGGCCGATGTCTATGGTGGAGGTATCAGCGAAAAGGTTATCGGTAAATTTTTGAAAACTCGTTCTGAAACGCTTTATGTTGCTACCAAACTCGGAAGAAGAGGCGATAATGGAAACGGTTGGCCACAGAACTTTACGTATGAGGCTATCAAACAGCACGTGGAAGACTCTCTTCAAAATCTTCAATTGGAGCAGTTGTATTTAGAACAGTTACACTGTATCCCAACGGAAGAATTACAAAAAGGTGATGTTTTTGACTCGCTTAGAAAACTTCAAAGCGAAGGTTTAATCAAATACTGGGGTGTTAGTGTCGAAACTGCCGAGGAAGCGCTTATTTGTTTGGAGCAGGAAGGTCTTGCTTCCTTACAAATTATTTTCAACCTATTCCGTCAGCATTTAGCAGATGAAATCTTTGCTAAAGCACAAGAAAAAGGCGTTTCCTTAATCGTTCGAGTGCCCTTAGCAAGTGGATTATTGAGTGGGAAATATACTAAGGATACCGCTTTTGCTACTACAGACCATCGTAATTATAATGCTAATGGAGAGTTTTTCAACGTTGGTGAAACGTTTTCGGGAGTAGCTTTTGCACAAGGTGTAGAGTTTGCTCAAAGTTTGGGAAATCTTATGCCCGATGAGCGTTTGGCACAATGGTCATTACGTTGGATTTTGGATCATCCTGCTGTTACTACAGTGATTCCTGGAGCTACCAAAATTTCTCAGGTTGAATCCAATATGGGCTCTAGTAATTTGGAGCCATTATCCGCCGAAATTTATACGGCTTTGAGAGAGGTGTATGATACCCAAATTAAGCCTGCCATTCGTGGGAAATACTAGTCGGAATAGGTGAAAAAAAATGTTAATATTTGTTAAAATTGACTTTTTAGAAATATTTTTTTCTGAAAAAATAAGAGATTTTAACCACTGAAAAAGTGTTGGCTAGATTTCTTGAAAATTGGGCTATCTCGACAGATAGCCCAATTTTTGTATTAATCCAAGAAGTATTGCAAATTGAAAAAACTAAAACGTATATCAATAAAGTACAATGCCGTAAACTCATAAGTATTGTGCAAGCTTGTAAATGACAGGATTTTACCGTAATTTTGCACTCCATCATCCAAAAAATAGACATGGTAAAATCCATTTTATTGCTTATTTTTTGTAGTGTAATTTCACTCTCAATTGTAGCAAAAGATGCACGGTCATTTCAGGGTAAAGCTTCGTTTTATGCTCGTAAATTCAACGGCAAACGAACTTCAAGTGGCGAACGCTACAAACACAATGGCTACACAGCAGCTCATCGTAGTCTGCCTTATGGTACCTTGTTGGAAGTAACCAACAAAGCCAATGGTAAGAAAGCTGTGGTACGTGTAAACGACAGAGGCCCGCACAGACGAAAAGTACTTTTAGACTTAAGCTATGCGGCTGCCAAAAAAATTGGAATAGTTAGACGAGGTATAGGTAATGTACGTGTTAGGGTCCTCTCTAAACAAGAAATTCCAAATGCACTTTATGCAAGTGCACGCAACTAGGAACAATCTTTTCCTTATGATGAATCCTCATATCTTCGGGTATGGGGATTTTTTTTTAGAAGGGGATAGGGGTGAGGGGTTAGTTTTTTTTAGGTTCAAAGGGATAAGGGACAGAGGCACAAAGTGGGTTT
>NZ_JBMLSD010000010.1:0-26008 GCF_049240685.1 Flectobacillus sp. | reverse complement strand
CTAAAGTAAAAAATATCCCATTCTCCACCAATCTCAAGAAGTTCTCGTTTAGGAAAACTTATTATTTGGGTTTATATAACTAAAACTATTCGCACAATCCGACCTGTTACTAGAATCAGCTATCTATTTTCTACCATTTTCGCTCCTTTTTTCCGATATTTGCGTTTATAGAGAACAGAAACTTATTTTAAATTGAATGATTTTGGTTTATTGATTTTGCTTTGTGAAAAGCATTTGAGCCTTCTGAAGAAGATGTTATTAGTATGAATTTTACTGCAATAGATTTTGAAACTGCCAATAATAGTAAAAGTAGTGCGTGTGCTTTGGGGGCAGTCAAAGTCGAAAATGGCGTGATTACGGAAAGAAAAGAATGGTTGATTCGACCTGAGCCTTTTGAGGTGGGTTATTATCAATTCCGTGTACATGGCTTGTCGGCTGAAATGTTGGAAGAACAACCAACATTTGACCTATTATGGCCAGAAATTAAGCCCTATCTCGAAAATACTACTTTAGTGGCACATAATGGCAAGTTTGATTTTGGGGTGCTGAGTACCGTTCTGGATTTATATGGCATTCCGCCAATTAGATATGCGTCGTTGTGCTCTTTGGAGTTGTCAAAAAAAATTTGGAAAGAGGAACCAGGTTATGGTCTAAATACGCTGGCCACCAACAAACTTAACCATCGTTTTAATCATCATAATGCCATGGAGGATGCGGAGGTGAGTGCGCTTTTATTATTAAGAATGGCTGAAGAAATAGGAACTAACGATGTGTATGAGATTATTGCTTCTTATGCACCTTCGCGTCCGAGATTTTATAAGAAAAGAAGATTTCCTAAAGACAGAGGTCAATAAAAATCTACTGAATATAAATGATAAAATGAGTAATTGAACAATTTTGAGAAAATTCGCCGATTGTTAGTATTATTCTAAGAATATTGATTATCTTTACAGACCACAAGTTTGGTTTCTTGTGGTTTTGTTTTGTTATAAGAAAAGGCTGCTCAACTCTGAACAGCCTTTTTTGTTTTAATGACTTTCGAATAATACTTCTGCTTCCTGTACTTCAACTAGCATTTTTTCATTAATGCTTACCAAGGCAACTTGCTTAGTTTCATTGATTAAGAGTGGGTCGTACTTGGCAGTCACTCTAACATAATTCTCTGTAAAGCCTTGCATTTGACCGTCCTCTACATCTTCTTCAAATAACACTTCAAAGCTTTTTCCTAATTGTTGCTCATAGAAATATCGACGTTTTTTGTCTGATAAAATATGAAGCATTTTAGAGCGTTCTGCGCGCTTACTTTGCGGAACTACAGGTTTTATGCTCAAAGCCGTTGTATTTTCACGTTCTGAATAAGTGAATACGTGCAAATAACTGATAGGAAGTTCATTTAGGAAATTGTAAGTCTCCAAAAACTCTTCTTCTGTTTCGCCAGGGTGCCCTACAATGACATCAACGCCAATACAGCAGTCAGGCATGAGTTCTTTGATTTTTTGAACTCTATCTACATACAATTCTCTTTTGTAACGACGACGCATCAAGCCCAAAACTTTGTTAGATCCCGATTGTAATGGGATATGAAAGTGCGGTACAAAGCGTTTTGACTGCGCTACGAATGCGATAATTTCATCTGTCAACAAGTTGGGTTCGATAGACGAGATTCTAAAGCGGTTGATTCCCTCTACTTCGTCAAGTGCTTTGACCAAATCGAAGAATGTTTCTTCTCTTGTGCCATTACGTAAACCAAAATCCCCAATATTCACACCTGTCAAGACGATTTCTTTTACGCCACTTGCTGCAATTTCTTGCGCTGCCTTTACCACATTTGCAATACTGTCGGAGCGACTAGCACCACGTGCCAAAGGAATCGTACAATAGGCACATGGGTAATCACAACCATCTTGTACTTTCAAGAAAGTACGTGTACGGTCATTCAAAGAATAAGAGGTATGATAATCAATGGCCTCTTCGATATTCTGGTTATAAACCTTGGCTTTTTGTCCGCTCGGTTCTTTTACAAAACCATCTAATAAATCAATCAGCTGAAATTTCTCTGCTGCACCCAAAACAGCATCTACACCCTCAATATCAGCAATTTCTTGAGGCTTTAGTTGGGCATAACAACCAATGATTGTCACGTAGCCATCGGGATTAATTTTGTTGGCTTCTTTGACAATTTTTTTACATTTCTTGTCGGCATTTTCGGTAACCGAACAAGTATTGATGATAAATATATCGGGTTTCTGATTGAACTCTACCTTTTCATACCCTTTCGATTCAAACATTCGGGAAATCGTTGATGTCTCCGAATAGTTCAATTTACAGCCCAAGGTATAAAAGGCGACTTTCTTTTTATCCGTGTGATTCTCAGTATTTTGCATAAATCTTTTTGAAATCTATTTGGCAAAGTTACAGCTATAAATTCAAAAATGCTTGAAATGATAACTGAAGATATGCTTTTCCTTGTTTTACAAGGTTTGAATCGACTTTTCCTGCGGTTTCGATAAGGTTTTTACCTTGGTTGTCAAAGGCAAAATTTCCTGTTGGAGCTACCCAACCAAAACCATCATTGAAAACATAATATGCCGATGGTTGATAATTTTGTTGAAATATATTTTTTGACCATTGATACGCTGGATTGCGCATACGAAGCTGTGCTAGGAGCGTAGCCACCAAATCATTTTGGGAACAAACCGAATCGACTACTTTTCCTTTAACCTTCAATGCACCACCAGTCCAAATCATTGGAATGTGAAAATTGTCGATTTTTTTATCGTCTTTGGGTAATGGATGGCCATGATCTGCGACAATGATGACGATAGTATTTTTCCACCAATCTTGTTTTTTCGCTTCAGCGATAAATTTACCTAGACTTCTATCCGTATAATGATGAGCATTGATAAACTTATCTTTCATATCATCCCCTTTAAAAACCGTTTCCATGGGTACTTCAAAGGGTTCATGACTACTCAGGGTAAAATAATTGACAAAGAAAGGCTCTTTTTGCTTATTCAAATCTTGTAATAGTCGATTGAAAACCACATGGTCGTGTGCTCCCCATTTGGAGTTCATATCCTTTGCGTCAAAATTTTCTTTGGTAATCAGTTGGTCGAATTCACCCGCTAGCATATAAGATTTAATATTGGCAAATTCGGGTTCTCCACCATAATACCAAGCGGTATAGTATCCCTGTTTTTTAAAATCTTGACTCAATATTGGCAAATGAGCCGTTTTCTTTGGCATAGTCATTACACTGGCCGTTGGTTGGGCCGGAAATCCACTCAAAATGGCAATCAATCCTTTATCTGAACGGTCGCCACTAGCAAAACAGTTCCTGAAGAGGATACCTTCATCAGCAATTTTACCTAATTCTGGCAAAACTCCTTTCAATCCGCCAGTTTTATCAAATACTTTTGCCGTTAGACTTTCCCAAGTTATGATTAACACATTGGGTTTTTTAATCGTTGTATCTATAACATATTCAGTCGATGCTGAGCTAGTTTGCAAAGTTTTTGCTACTTCTAATTCGGCTTCTTTGGTAGGCAAATATTGATAAGGATTTCCTTTATCCGCTGTTTTATTGAACCAAGAATCTGCAAAATTCCAAAGCGGGTTGATTGCCGCATGATTTGCAAATAGCTTATTTGAAAAATAAACCGCACTCTGATTGATTGGCGCTAGTTGTAAACCACCACGAATTGGGATGATAAGGGCGGCTGCCACAAACAGCACAATTGGGAAATTGAGCCAAGGAAGTTTTTCGTAATGTATTTTTTGAAAGAGAAAATGAAATGCCATGATGGCTATTGAGCTCATAACCAGCCAGATGAAAACTAATAGCCCAATGGGAGAAGCACCTGCTGAGGCCATCATTTCATTGGGATTACTCAAATACATTAATGGTGTGGCATCTATCCTGAATCCCCAAGCACGATAGAGTTCTAAATCAATAGTGACAATTAGCGTACAAATGACGATGCAGAGATAAGTAAAGTATTTTATAAAACTCAAAATTGGCCTTTGAGTTTTAGAATTTATTGCAAAAGCCAACAAAGTAAATGGCAAGATACTAAGATAAGCTGCAAAGGATGCATCTAAACGTAGACCTATACAAAAGATTTTAAATTGGGTCAAACTATCGAGTGCATGGAATTTATTGAAATGATAAAGCACAAAAACTTCTTTGCTGATGATAAAGTAGATAATCCAGTAGAGGTAATATCTCACTATAAAGTACAATCTTTCTAACACGGGCTATAAATTTTTCAGCAAAGGTACGTCCATTTTACAAATATTTTGGAAGTAAGCACAAATAAAAAAGCCCACCTTGAGGGTGGGCTTTTGGTATATCGTTTTGCTGATTAAACGTTAGCAGTTTTAACAGTTTTGATAATACGAGCTGCAACTTTATAAGGGTCAGCAGCAGAGTTTGGACGACGGTCTTCCAACCAGCCTTTCCATCCTTTTTCTACAGCAGCGATTGGGATACGGATAGAAGCACCACGGTCAGATACACCAAATGAGAATTGGTCGATAGACTGAGTTTCGTGCTTACCTGTCAAACGCAAGTGGTTGTCAGCACCATATACGGCGATATGTTCTGCAACATAAGGGCGGAATGATTCGCAAATAACTTCGTAAGTTTCTTTGCTTCCACATGTACGCAATACTGTGTTAGAGAAGTTAGCGTGCATACCCGAACCGTTCCAGTCAGTTGCGCCAAGAGGCTTGCAGTGCCAGTTGATAGCTACACCATATTTTTCGCCTAATCTTTCCAATAAATAACGAGCAACCCAAATTTGGTCACCAGCTTCTTTAGCACCTTTAGCGAAGATTTGGAATTCCCACTGACCAGCAGCAACCTCAGCGTTGATACCTTCTACGTTCAAACCAGCTTCCAAACAGATGTCCAAATGCTCTTCTACGATATCACGACCGTAAGCATTTTTTGCACCTACTGAACAGTAGTAAGGACCTTGTGGAGCAGGGTAACCTTTTGCAGGGAAACCAAGCGGTTTGTCAGTTTCAAGATTCCACAAGAAGTATTCTTGTTCAAATCCAAACCAGAAATCATTATCATCGTCTTCGATTGTTGCACGGCCGTTAGACTCATGTGGAGTTCCGTCAGCGTTCAATACCTCGCACATAACCAAGTAACCATTTTTACGAGCTGGGTCAGCACAAATAAAAACAGGTTTCAATAAACAGTCAGATGAACCACCAGGAGCTTGCTCTGTTGATGAACCATCGAATGACCACATGTCGCAGTCTTCTAATTTTCCGCTAAAATTGTTTTCAATCTTAGTTTTGCTACGTAGACTCTGAGTTGGTTTGTATCCATCTAACCAGATATACTCAAGTTTTGCTTTTGCCATGATAATTTAACTGATTTTTATTGATTGGTTAATTATTTCGTAATTCTTGGTACAAATATAAACTAGTTTATGAGAAAAATACAAAAAAAATTTCAAAAAAGATTTAAAATTTAACCTATTTGGTTGCATTCGTCAGTTTTAAGTAAAAATTACTACCTGCATAAATGCCTAAATATTCCTTCTTGCGAATTTTATTTTGTGATATTCAAAAGTACAAGATATTATTTTGTATTAAAAGAAATATGCAAAATATTTTCTACATTTATTGAAAAAGTACAATTTTTTCTTCAAAGATTTTATTTTATATCTTAATGATAGTTTGTACTTAAGCCTAAATGGTCAGATTTTCATGTTTTTTTTCTTATTACAGGTTATTTTCAAACATGGTTTAAAGTAATAATGCAATTATTTTAGATAAAGTATATAAAAATCAACGAGTATTTTGATAAATAACAAAATTTGAAATAGGTATTTATAGGGGTATTCAAAAAAATCATGATTGTTTTTCTGATTCTATTGTCTATTTTTGGAACGCAAACAATTTTGTCAACCAAAATTCACATTTTCAAATTATGGCAATAGCAAGATTTAAAGCTCTTGAATTAGCACAGTCACGCCAGCCTGTGCCTGTTAAAGTGCCGACTGAAAAGGTAACTGACTTTTATGGCAGTAATACTTTCAATGACGAAGTGATGCGTTCGCTCCTTAGTCCAGAAGCATATCTCAAAATTACCAATGCTATCCAAGATGGGAAGAAGATAGACCGTGAGGCGGCCGATGAGGTAGCAGCAGCGATGAAATCTTGGGCACTTTCTAAAGGTGCTACACACTATACTCACTGGTTTCAACCACTGACGGGTACAACCGCAGAGAAACATGATGCGTTTTTTGATGTAACCCATACAGGTAAGGCTATCGAGAAATTTAAAGGTAGTGCCTTGGTTCAACAAGAGCCAGATGCTTCTTCATTCCCGAATGGAGGTATCCGTTCTACTTTTGAAGCACGTGGTTATACCGCATGGGACCCTTCTTCGCCTGCTTTTATTATGGAAAACACGGCTGGTACGGCCACGCTTTGTATTCCTTCTGTATTTGTTTCTTATACTGGTGAAGCGCTAGATTACAAAACTCCTCTGTTGAAATCAATTGAGTTGATAGACAAGGCCGCCACCAAAGTAATGAATGAATACTTTAGTCGTGATGTATCTAAAGTAACGGTAACATTAGGGGCTGAACAAGAATATTTCTTGGTAGATGAAGCATTATATAATGCTCGTCCAGACTTGATGATGGCAGGTCGTACGGTATTCGGACACTCACCTGCAAAAGGTCAGCAATTAGAAGATCACTATTTTGGTTCGATTCCTTCAAGAATCAATGCCTTTATGGTTGATTTTGAATTGGAAGCCTTGAAATTGGGTATGCCAGTACGTACTCGTCACAATGAGGTTGCGCCAGCTCAATTTGAAGTAGCACCGACATTCGAAGAAGTTAACTTGGCTTGTGACCACAATGCTTTGTTGATGGACCTAATGAATAAGGTGGCCGCAAAACACAAATTACGAGTACTTTTCCATGAAAAACCTTTTGCGGGTATCAACGGTTCGGGTAAGCACAACAACTGGTCTTTGGGTACCGATACGGGTATTAACTTGTTGGGGCCTTCGACTAAACCAAAAGAAAACCTTCGATTCCTTACGTTCTTTGTAAATACCATCAAAGCAGTACACGATCATGCAGACCTGTTGAGAGCCTCTATTGCTACTTCTGGTAACGAACATCGTTTGGGTGCAAACGAAGCTCCTCCAGCAATTATCTCTATTTTCATTGGTACCGAAATGACACGAGTACTTAATGATTTGGAAAACCTTTCTGACCTAAATGATATCAAGTTGGAAAAAGGAGATAACGTGTATCTACGTTTGGGTATCAACAAAATTCCTGCATTATTGTTGGATAATACTGACCGTAACCGTACTTCTCCGTTTGCCTTTACTGGTAACAAATTTGAATTCCGTGCTGTGGGTTCTTCTGCAAACTCTGCTTCTCCAATGACGATTTTGAATACCATTATGGCAAATCAATTAATCAAATTTAGAGAAGAGGTTGATGTGATTCTCGAAAAAGGTATTAAGAAGGAATTGGCTATTGTAGAGGTCTTGAAAAAATATGTGAAGGAAACCAAACGTATTTTGTTTGAAGGAAACGGCTATTCTGACGAATGGGTAGAAGAAGCAGCCAGTCGTGGTTTGTCAAATTTGAAAACTACGCCAGAAGCCTTGGCCAAATATATTGAGCCTTCTGCTATCGAGTTATTTACTAAATATAGCATTTTCAGCGAAACCGAAATGCACGCACGTTTCGAAATCGAACTGGAAAACTATATGAAGAAAGTTCAAATCGAATCTCGAGTAATGGGCGATTTGGCTATTAATCACGTGGTATCTACTTCATTAAAATACCAAACCCAATTGGTAGACAATGTTCGTGGGCAGAAAGAAATTGGAATCGACCCACAGTACTATGCGCCTACGGTCGAGATGATTAAGAAGATTTCGCAGTACACCTCAAAAATCACTACATTAGTAGATGAAATGACCGAAGCTCGTAAAGAGGCAAATAACTTAGAGGATGCTTACGAACGTGCCAAAATGTACAGTGATAAAATCAAAAACTATTTTGAAGAAATCCGTTATTGCGTAGATAAGCTTGAATTGATTGTTGATGACGATGAGTGGCCTTTACCAAAATATCGTGAATTGTTGTTAATTCGATAAATTTTTGCCCTCTATTCTCAAATAGAGGGCATTTTTCTTATATTTGACAAAACATTAAGAAAATCTATTAAAGTTAAAATTATGGCACAACCAAAAAATTTAGGGTTTGACCCAGCAGAAATCGCTCAATTGAAGCAAGAATGCCAAGAAGCTGGTCAAAAATTTGTGTACTTCGAGGATGAGCTAAATGACGAACCAGACAATGTTGAGGAGTTTGTACATGTTCAATTTGTAGGTGAATATAAAGGACAAGAAGTGATTTATGATGCTGTACTTTATACCCTACGCCTCCATTACAGTAGTGTGGTGTTTGAAGCCGCAGAGAAAAAAGCGGTGAAATCATTTCCTAAATATGTGCCAATGGATCAACGCTCAGCTAAATACAAGCCAGATGAGGCATTAGACGAAGAGGTAGATTTGTTTATTGCTGAGGTTATTGACGAAATGGAAGAAAACGAAGAAATTAAGCTTTCTGAGCATATCGAAATTGATGAGGATTTTGAATATGGTATCGGAATAGATGTTTGTTTGAATGTTGACGAAATTACAGAAGAGGTAGTAATCAAATTTGTTGATGATTTCTTGACAGGTAGCGTACGACTAGATCCTACTCTTTATTCTTTCAAAACTTCGCATGACGAATAGTTGGAGAATGCATTGAAATAAAGGTCGCAAAGCTAATTACTTAGTTTTTGCGACCTTGTTTGTTTGGAATCAATGGCATCAAGTTAAATATTAATTTATCGTGCAAAATTTGATTCATCTTGGGTGTTTGAGGCTGTAAGCCCTAGGCAAAAGGGTTTCATTATTTTATAAAAAAACTTTTATTTTTATTTAGCTTAGGGCCTAAAGCCTATTGCCTGACGACTTAAATCTAATTTTGCACATTTACTTAAAGTTTAATGAATTTATTTTTTCAACCAGAAATACAAAGACTCCAACAATTGAGTGAAGATGAATCCAGACATGCTATAAAGGTTCTGAGGCTCAAAGAGCGTGATGAAATACACGTAATTGATGGCGTGGGTGGGCTTTATCGTTGTGAAATCTCAAAAGCAAATGATAAAAAATGTGAATTTAGCATTTTAGAATCCAAGCTAGACTTTGGTAAATTACCCTACCATTTTCATTTGGTGATTGCACCAACCAAGAATTTGGATAGAATAGAATGGATGGTTGAGAAGTGTGTAGAGATTGGTATCAGTGAAATATCTTTTATTTATACCCGTTATTCAGAAAGAAAGGAAATCAAAATCCCAAGAATTGAAAAAGTAGCTATCGGTGCGATGAAACAATCGCTCAAAGCTTATTTACCACAAATAAATGAAATACAATCTTGGAAAACATTTCTTGAGAACCTTCCTCAAGCAGATATTCATTTGATTGCACACTTGGAAGAAGGCGAAAGAACCTTACTGAAAAATATCCCGATGAAAAACCAACATGTGTGCTTGTTGATTGGACCTGAAGGAGATTTTTCCTCCGAAGAAATTACGCAGGCCCTATCCAAAGGTTTCAAGCCCGTAAGCTTGGGGGATAGTCGTTTGAGAACCGAAACTGCTGGTTTGGTAGCTTGTCATACAGCACATTTGCTTAACCAATAAGATAAAATTAATGAATTCGCTCTAATATGACACGATTAAAACATATTGCTTTTACTACCATCGTAATTGTACTTTTCCTAGGTCATGTTCCATCGTACTCTCAGGCTTCTTTCAAGATTGCCAAGTTGAAATATGGGGGAGGTGGCGACTGGTATTGTAATAAGACTTCTTTGGGCAACTTAATCAAATATTGTAATAGCAATCTTCGTATGAATATCTTCCCAGAGGAGGATATTGTTGAGCCTGGTAGCCCCGAATTATTCGCCTATCCTTTTGTGCACATGACTGGTCATGGCAATGTTGTATTTACAGATTCGGAGGTTAGAAATTTGCGGAAATATCTTCTCAGTGGAGGATTTCTACACATCGATGACAATTATGGACTGGATAAATTCGTTCGTAGAGAAATGAAAAAGGTTTTTCCTGAACTTAATTTTGTGGAATTACCCTTTAACCACCCTATATATTCCCAAAAATTTAAGTTTACTAATGGACTTCCCAAAGTTCATGAACACGATGGGAAAGCACCACAAGGTTTTGGTCTGATTTGGGAAGGTCGACTGATTTGTTTTTATAGCTACGAATGTGATTTGGGGAACGGATGGGAAGACCAATCCGTATATAATGACCCTGAGCCAATTCGTCAAAGAGCGCTTCAAATGGGAGCAAATTTGTTGTCTTTTGCGCTGACTTCTTTTTAGATTTTTGGCTCCAAAGTTAAACATAACATAAGTAGAAAATTTGTACTTTTCCTGAAAAGCATACGATTAATCCTGATAAAAGTAAATGTAAAAATGACATTTGTCAGAATAATTAATGATAAAAACAATTTAGGATAACAAAGAGTATATTTGCTGTAACATTTAAACAACTTTTACACATGCAATTGGTATTACCCGCATTTATTATTCACTGGTATTTGTCATTATTTAGCCAAACATTCTTTTTGCACCGTTACTCGGCGCACAAAATGTTTTTGATGAACAAATTCTGGGAACGTTTTTTCTATTTTTTGACTTACGTTTCTCAAGGTTCTTCTTATTTGAGCCCTCGTGCTTATGCGATCTTACACCGAATGCACCACGCATTCAGCGATACAGAGAAGGATCCTCACTCACCTCATTTTTCGAGTAACGTATTCACAATGATGTGGAAAACCAAAGACATCTACAATGCACTGTTGAATAGTAAGACAAAAATTGAAGAGCGTTTTGACCACAACTATCCTTATTCAAACTTTATTGAAAAATTAGGGGATAGCTGGATTTCACGCCTTGGTTGGGGAATTGCCTATTCGGTGTTTTATATCGTGGCTTATGTTTACTTCGATATGCACTGGGCATTCTTCTTTTTGTTGCCAATCCATTTCTTGATGGGTCCAATTCATGGTGCTATCGTTAACTGGTCTGGTCACAAGTATGGATACCAAAATTTTGACAATCAAGACAAATCAAGAAATTCATTGATTTTTGATTTCTTGATGATGGGTGAATTGTTCCAAAATAACCACCACAAGCTACCAAACAATATGAACTTTGGTGCTAAATGGTATGAAATAGACCCAACTTATCCTGTCATTAAAGTTTTGACTTGGTTAAGAATTATCCGTCCAAACGTAAAACCTGCAGACGCTAAGTTCTAGTCTAGTAAATATTATTCTTCTAAAAGGCAACTCATTCAAAATGAGTTGCCTTTTTTTGTAATTCTCATCAATCATTTTCGACTCATCTATAAAGTAAAGTTTGATAACCTAAAGTGTCTATGATTAAAAGAATTTTCTTACTAAGAACGTGGCAACTAAAAGCGATACTCCAAAAAGCAGGATTGATTTATTCTATTTTGGCGATTTTATTGATAATTGGGATTTTGATTCAGCAAATTGGTCTTTCAAAAATTTATCCTGCTTGGATACTTATCCTCCCTTTTGTTTGCCTGGGTTATCATCAACATAGAAAGGATAAAAGAATTCTTCAACAGATTTTTTTAGAAAAAGCTTGGAGAATCTATTACTTCGAATATACTTTTTTTATACTTCCTTTTGTTCTCTGGACTGTCTTGTGGAGTCATACAGTTTTAAGCGCTGTTATTGCTTTTATTCTATTGTTTTTGGTCACAAGATTTTCCTTAAAAATTCCAATCACAATTTTTAAGTTACGAATTAATCATTTTTGGATTCCGAAACATTTGTTTGAGTGGCGTAGTAATTTTAGGCAAAGAGGGTGGCTGACGTATTTGTTATACTTTTTAACCATAATAATCGGTTTTTGGCAATGGGCAGGATTTATTGGAATTGGGGTAATCATATTGAGTTTGGCAGGTTGCTATGATTACTGTGAAAATTTATTGATTCTGAAATACAGACATAATAGGGCAAAAAATTTTCTCTGGGATAAACTACTTTCTCATTCATTATTTTTAGGAAAGTTTTTGTCTCCGATACTTCTTTTCTATTTTTTGAAATATCCCGAAAATTGGCTAGCGTATTTTTTGCTATGCCTTATTTATTGGTTCAATTTTGTTGTATTTATTCTGATAAAATACAAATCATATATCCCCAATCATTCAATTTCTTCGGGTAAAGTGATTAGTGGACTTATTTTTTTAGGGATACTTTTACCCTACTTTTTCCCGATTTCCTTGGTATTATTTATTCTATTTTATCCAAAAGCTATCCAAAATCTAAAAACCTACTTTTATGCTTAACGTAAACCAGCTTAAATTTTTTTACGAGAAAAATAAGGTATTAAATGACTTGAGTTTTGACGTTAATCAAGGGGAGGTCTTCGGTATTTTAGGGTTAAATGGAGCAGGGAAATCGACCCTGATGAACCTACTTGCTGGCTTTCTGCCACTTCAATACGGAGAGGTGATGTATTTTGACAAGGCGATTACTGGGCAGGAGGTATCAATTTTAGAAACACAAAATTTCTTTTACGCACATCTTACCGCAGAGGAATACCTCAGTATTTTTCTCAATGAGAAGAACTCTTTTGACATTACTATGTGGGCAAATTTGCTGGAAATACCATTGGATACAGAAATTGATGAGTTTTCAACCGGTATGAAGAAAAAACTTGCCTTACTTTCAATTTTGCTTTTGGATAGGCCAATTGTACTTTTAGACGAACCATTTAATGGTTTAGACCTGGAGGCTAGTTTTATTTTGAAAGAAATTATCCTAAGATTGAAGTCAAAAGGAAAAACTATTTTACTTACCTCACATATTTTGGAAACTTTGACGGGAGTTTGTGATAGAATCCTTTGGCTGAAGAATGGGCGTGCTCAGCGAACTTTTGTTGTAGAAGAATTTGGTGAGGTAGAAAAAATCCTCAAAGAAGACTGGTCCAAACTAGAGGTTTTGAACCAACTTCTTTGAGGATATAGTCTAAGCACTGTGTTTAGATTAGATTTCTTTTTGCATCAAATCCTTCCAGGTAATCCGAAACTCTTTTCACGAACTGACCACCTAAAGAACCATCAACAACACGGTGGTCGTAAGAATGAGAGATAAACATTTTTTGACGAATCGCAATCATATCTCCTTGTGGCGTTTCTACGACGGCAGGTTTCTTTTGAATAGCGCCAAATGCGATAATGGCAACCTGTGGCTGCATAATAATTGGGGTACCCATGATATTGCCGAAAGTACCAATGTTAGAGATTGTATAAGTACCACCTTCAAGGTCTTCGGGTCTTAGCTTATTTTCTCGAGCTCTTTGCGTAATATCATTGACTTTTTTGGTCAGGCCAATTAGGTTATAAGAATCCGCATTGTGAATAACAGGTACAATCAGATTGCCATTAGGCAATGCCACGGCCATACCAATATTGATATTTTTGCGGTAAATGATTTTGTCACCATCAACAGAAGCATTGATTTTAGGAAAATCTTTAATGGCTTTTACTACAGCCTCTATGAGAAGTGGAGTATAGGTAATATTTTCTCCGTATTCTTTCTTAAAACTGTTTTTTATACCTTCTCTCCATAAAGATACCGTTGTCATATCTGTTTCAACAAAAGACGTTACATGCGGTGCTATGCGTTTTGAATCAACCATTCGGTCGGCAATCATTTTACGCATACGATCCATTTGTACGATTTCGTCCTGACCAGAAAATGCGATTGGAGCAGATTTAGGCGCTTCGACTACAGGTACAGAGGTAATTGGTTGGGCAATAACAGGATTTTTACGATTTTGTAAATAAGCCAACATATCGTGCTTAGTTACGCGACCTTCCGATCCTGTTCCTACAATCTGAGATAGCTCCTGTGATGAGATACCTTCCTCATTAGCAATACTCATTACCAATGGTGAGTAGAAACGATTACTTGTATCTACAGAAATATCCTCTGTGCTTGCTGGTTTGGTAGGGTCGAGATTAATACCTGTAAGCGCCTGAATCTCGTTGATTTCTTTTTCAATAGTTTCTTGGGCTGCTTCAGGGCTAACTTCACCCTCAGTCTCGATAATGCAAATGGGTTTGCCAATCACAGCCACTTCCCCTTCGTTGACCAAATACTGTTTAATAATCCCACTGTGCGAAGAAGGAACTTCTGTGTCAATCTTATCAGTCGCTACTTCAAGTAAGTATTCGTCGGCCTCAATGCGCTCGCCAATTTTTTTGAGCCATCTGAGCACTGTGGCCTCCATAATACTTTCGCCCATTTTGGGCATAATAATTTCAATTTGAGCCATAATTGTAAGTTTTTTGTTTTGTTTTTGGCTGTAAATTTTTTTCCTTTTGTCCAAGCTAAAGTGCTCAACTTCTCGATTGGCCGAAAATCCGAAACTGTACAGTTATTTCAAAACTTTTCTCAATAAATTAAGTATGTTGATAGAAGTTAAATGAATATTCTGCTCTCTGAAGCCTCCCAATTGAAGCTTTTGTGTAATAGTTTGTTCTTTTGTTGAAACGGCAATCCAAATCGTACCTACAGGTTTTTCAGGGGTTCCACCGTCTGGTCCAGCAATACCGCTTGTGGCAAGACCAATGTCTGTTCCTAGTTTTTTACGAACATTTTCAGCCATTTGGATGATAGTTTCCTCTGAAACAGCGCCAAATTGCGCTAAGGTTGCTGGGAGTACCTCTAGTTGATTTATTTTTACTGAGTTATCATAAGAAATAATGCTTCCCCAGAAATAACTTGATGAGCCTGCCACTTTTGTAAATTGATGCGCAAGATATCCGCCTGTACAGCTTTCGGCCGTTGATACTGTCAGTTTTTTATCTTTTAAAATTCTTCCTACGGCAACTTCGAGTTCGATATCTTCCAAAGCGTAAATATACTCTTCGGCGATGGGTAATAATTTGGCAACTTCACTAGCTATTTGAGCCTGAAGTACTTCCAGACTATCTCCAAAACCAGTCAATCGTAGTTTAACACTTCCCATCGAAGGTAAGTAGGCAAGCTTTATATTTTCTGGCAGGGCATCCTCCCAATCCGAAATTTTCTCTGCTAGTATCGATTCGCCAATTCCAACTGTTCTGATAATTTGATGAAGGATGGTAGGCGTTTTAAAGTGCTCTTTTAATTTAGGCAAAATAGCATCTGTCATTAGCCCTTTCATTTCGTATGGTACACCGGGCATAGATATGTAAATTACACCGTTTGCCTCAAACCACATGCCTGGCGCAGTTCCCAGTTTGTTGTGGATATAGGTTGCATTTAGGGGTAATTCGGCTTGACCTTTATTTAATCCTGTAACTTCACGACCACGTTTTAAGAAAAAAGCTTTTAAATCTGCCATAGCTTGTTCATGTATGGCCAGTTCAGTACCAAAAAATTTACAAAAAGTTTTCTTGGTAATGTCATCTTTGGTAGGACCCAAACCACCAGTAACAAGCACTACGTCGGCGCGGCTAGTGGCCTCGGTAAATATGCCTAGAATAGCCTCTTCGGTGTCACCTACAGATGACTTTCTAACTGTTTTGATGCCAATCTTATCTAATTCAGCACTAATCCATTGCGTATTGGTGTCGGTAATTTGACCGTAGAGGATTTCATCCCCGATTGTGATTATTTCTGCTTTGATCATTACTAAAAAGTTTCAAGTTGCTTTTGGACCTAAAAAAATCAGTTTTCGCTCAACTAAACGATGGTCGGAAGGGGACGCCCTGTAAAGAATTCATTATTTTTGCCCAAAATTACACATTTTCATCGCTTTTGACGTTTAAATCAAGGGCACAACCAAAAAGATTTTATTATTGTATACATTAAAATCCCTGATTTTGTTACTTAAATAGATACTTAAAGTCTGAAAATAAAAGTAATCGTGGGTTGTCATCCCAATTCATATTAACAACATCTTATTTATGAAAAGAATCCTTATCGCCATTAGCCTATTAGGCACTGTAACAAGCTGCCAATCTCAAAATCTTGGAAATATCTTAAAACAAGCCAATGATGTTATTTCAAATGCTAGTAAAGGTGGTTTGACCACCGAAGAAATTGGGAAAGGCTTAAAGGAGGCTCTTACAGTCGGTATCAAAAACTCCTCAGCACAGGCAAGTGCCTTGGACGGCTTTTTGGGAAATCAAACAATCAAATTATTGTTTCCACCAGAAGCACAAAAAGTAGAAGCAAAACTTCGTCAAATTGGTTTGGGAAGCGAGTGCGACAAGTTTATTACAACGCTCAATAGGGGCGCAGAAAAAGCTGCTGGCCAGGCAGTTCCTATTTTTGTGGATGCTATCAGTAAAATGACTATTCAGGATGCCATGGGTATTTTGAAGGGGGAAAAGGACGCCGCTACGCTGTACTTAAAGCGAACCTCTTCGGAAGCGCTTACAAAAGCATTTGCTCCCATCATGGAGGAGGCAATTAACTCTACAGGTGCAACCAAATTATACGGCGATATTGCGACTACCTACAATAAAATCCCATTTACTGCTCAAAAATTGAATCCAGACCTTAAAGGTTACGCCACTCAAAAAGCCATTGACGGTTTGTTTGTTTTAGTGGCACAAGAAGAACAAAAGATTCGTGAGAACCCTGCGGCTCGCGTGACAGACCTTTTGAAAAAAGTATTTGGTTCTAACTAGGTTTTTTTGCTAAATTCGTCGCTAGCTTTTGTTTGTGTGAAACAAACTTTTTGTTTGAAATTGCTGTTTCAACTGAAAGCTTTAATTTTCCAATATACATACTTGCCAAATTTGTAGGCAGGTGAAGAATTTATCATGAAAAAATCAGAAATCAATTTTCAAGTAAGCTTAGACGACCAAAGTATTCCAGAACAAATCCAGTGGACGGCCACCGAAAATCCTAACGAAGGTATTGAGGAAACAAAATCTATCTTTATTGGGGTTTGGGATCATTACCACAAAGGAACGCTTGCTTTGCCTTTATGGACCAAAGATATGGATGTACTTGAAATGAAACGTTTCTATATCGAGATGATGGGAAGCATCGCAGAAGCTACGATTCGTGCCACTGGCGATGAAGCGATGGCCAGTAAAATTGATGTTTTATGCAGAGATTTGAGCCAAACACTAAAAGAAGAAATGAAGGCAGCTCAACAACAGCAAGCTTAATTTTCTGAGTTCTAGAAGCTGATTATGCTGGGATATCCTAACATAATCAGCTTTTTTATTGATTAAAAATGACTTTTCCCCAACCTTTTATCCTGTATCTTTTATGAAAAGAATATTACTAAGTTTGGTTCTTTTGATGTTTCTCGGTGTTTCTGGTTTTGCGCAACGTGGCGTAAACTTTATTTCAGGTGGAAATTTAAGAACAGTTTTCGATATAGCAAAAGTCCAAAATAAAGCTGTTTTTTTGGAAGCATATGCGCCAACCTGCCATGTTTGTATGGCATTTAAACCAACTTTCGAGAATCAACAAGTGGGCGATATTTATAACAAAAATTATATTTCGTATAAGCTCGACATGACTTCGCCTGAGGCTGCTGGATTTTTACAAAAACAAAACATTTGGATTCCTTCAACGCCTACCTTGTTGTTTTTTGATAAAGATGTAAAATTGATGCATTTGGCCATTATGGGCGAAAATACCAATTCGCCAGAGGCATTGATTTCTGCTGCGATGACGGCACTTAATCCTCAGAAAAGAGCCACGGCCTATAAGGCTATTTTCCAGAGCGGTAATAGAACTGCCAATTTTTTAATTGATTATGGCTATATGGCGCGTATTTTGAAAGATACCACGATGAATATTACCGTTCTGAGAACCTATGCCAAATCGATTCCAAGTTCGCAGTATACCAGCAATGTGAATTTTGCTGTTTTGCAAAAGGCTATTATGGATGATGAGAATCCTTTATTTGTCTACATGATTAATCACTTGGGAGAGTTTAATGCAAAATTTGATAAAAATCTTGTTAAGCAAACAGCCGAAAATATCATTATGTACTCGCTGTATTCTAGCAGAGGCAATAAGTATTCTTCAGCCAAGATTGCTCAGGTAAAGGCTAATCTCGCAAAATTAGGTGTTAGTGCCAAGGCCATTGGCGTTCGGGTTTTTCGCGAAGAGGCTACTGCATTATTTAGAGAAGGTAAGGCAATGGAGGCCATCAAAATTTTAGAGTCAATCGTTGATAGTAAAACAGACAAGGCTAGTTATACCTTTCTTGCCAATTTCGTTAAATCAAGAACTTCCGATAAAGCTGCTTTAGCCAAAGCGGCAGTTTGGGCTTCGAAGGGGAAATAAAACCAATGAGACGCAATAATTGGGATTCTTCTTGTGCAATCAAAATGCTAACCAAATCACTCATGCACAAAAATGGGGAGGCAATCCTGAAATGATAAAAAAAGAGTTCAAGGCTTGGTCTTGAACTCTTTTTTTATCATTTCAATAAATACGATTTATTATAAAAAACCTAGTATGATACACCACGAATCCTTAAATCTTATCAATGTATTCGAAGCTTGTCCGCAGAATATAGGCAGCGTCTTCATCACCTAACAAAACTGCTCTTTCAAAGTCTAAAATTGCATTGTTTTTTTGACCAAGTTGGTATCTAGCAATTCCTCTCCACTTGAGTGCTGTAGGGTTTTCGCTCCTAAAATGCCAATCGGCTTTATCAAACTCCAAGAAAGCATGATCGTACTCTTCTAATTTGTATAGTATTTTTCCTTTGATAATGTAGGCATCGCCAACAGTATTGTCAAAACTAATCGATTGTTCAATATCATACAAAGCCGAATAAAAATTACCTAATTGAAAATTACAAAAAGCTCGATAATAATGCACCTTGGCCGACTTAGGAAATTTTTTGACCTTTTCTGTAAAGAAAGTCAAGGCTTCGTCATACTTTCTGTGAAGCATAAGGTGTTCTCCGTCTTCAAGTTTTTCCTTGTTTTTTATGGTAATAAATTTTTCTTCTAACCAGTTAAAAAACATTAAGGTTAGAACAAAAGGCATAAAGAAAAAGAGGACTAGCCATTCCATAACGATAAATTAAAAATTAGTCATTGGATAAATTTGCCAACTCCACCTGCATCTTTTTAGTTAATCCAGCTACCACAATTTCGTAAGAGTGGTCAATCAACTCCGAGGCAAGTTTTGTAGGGGTTCTTTCAAAATTAACGGTGTTCCAATGTTTTTTGTTCATGTGATAACCTGGAATAATAAAAGAATATTCTTCGCGTAATGCAATAGCCTTTTCTGGCTCGCATTTGAGATTTACGCTAAAAACTTCGTTATCAAGTCCAGTAAGCGCAAATACCTTGCCCATTACTTTATATACTAACGTATCTGGGCCAAAGGGTAGCTCTTCGGTAACACCTTTTTTGGCGAGACAGTACTCTCTAAAATATTCTATATCCATCGAGTCGGTTAACGGATAAATGCACGATAAAGCATCACGATTAAACAAACTAAAAACATCAAAATTGAAATTTTGTTGATAGTATGCATCGTTTTAAGATTGAAGTTCGAGGGTTTGGAAGGATCAGGTTTTGAGAAAACTCTGAGAAAATAACCAAAAGCTTCACCCAAATTGAATTGGTTTTTAAGACGTGACATGACTTTAAAATTTATCGTTAAACATTAATTAATGAGATGTATGATGAATAACCGTCCTGATTATTTTACATCAAAAGCTTGCTAATTCTTCGTTTTGAATAGGCTCAAACCAAACCCCATCTTCTTTGATTAATTCTATCAACTCATCTACAGCATGGTCGGCATGGACTGATTTTTTGACAACTTGTTGGCCACGATATAGCGCAATTTTATCTTTTCCGATTCCGACATAACCATAATCCGCATCCGCCATTTCGCCCGGGCCATTTACAATACAACCCATAATTCCGATTTTGACACCTTTTAAATGGTCTGTTCTTTTTCGAATCATGGCAGTTGTTTCCTGCAAATCAAATAAGGTTCGACCGCAGGATGGACAACTTATATATTCGGTTTTACTCATGCGGGTTCTGGCAGCTTGCAAAATACCAAATGCTGTTGAATTGTAGGTCTTGGCTAATGATTGGAAGTCTGAATTATCAATATTGTCAGGGATCGAAAGAATGACTCCGTCACCGAAACCATCTATTAATAATCCTCCTAGGTCAGTAGCTGAAAATAATTGAAAATCACTACTCGACATTCTCTCATATTGTCGCCAAACGACCACAGGAAGGTTGATATTCTCTGAGTTTAGTTCAAAAAAGAAACGTCTGAGCGCTGGCATTCCATGCTCATTTTTTGTAGATATTACTAAAACGCACTGCTGTAAAGACTTGAGGGTTTTAATGAATTCAGACTTTAGATTATCAATGCTAACTGCTATGAAATTCAATGAATTATGGAGCTTTGTTTCTAAAGAAATAGCCTCTATGTTGAGCAATGGGAATAAATTTTCTGGGCAATTTTTCTCTGACCAAATATTGTAGTCAACAATCTCTTTTAGTCCCATTGGTAGCATGAATGTAGCAGGTTTTTGTCCTGAGTAAACAAAATCCGCACCCAAATCATTCATTGCCCATTTGTCAGTTGCTGGTAAGTAAAAATGACCAATTGCTTTCAAATCTTCGTGCTGATTGATGCCAACCTGTGAGTAATCGGCAATAACACGAGGGACATTATGACCACCAAATACATCTACCTCACTTGTGATTCTACGAGCATATTGAAATGGATTTATTGGTGAATCGAATTCAGCTGGGAGTGTTGAGTCTG
Organism: Flectobacillus sp.; assembly: GCF_049240685.1. Taxonomy (NCBI): domain Bacteria; kingdom Pseudomonadati; phylum Bacteroidota; class Cytophagia; order Cytophagales; family Flectobacillaceae; genus Flectobacillus; species Flectobacillus sp. The sequence goes on along the minus strand of NZ_JBMLSD010000010.1, from coordinate 5,109 downwards.
AGGGTTTCCATGTAGAAATAGCAATGGCTTTTTCTGCTCTTTGGGTATATCTATCAATTAAGCTTTTAGCCACTGGTGCTTCAAATTCGGGGTCCTCAGTCAATGACACTCTGACGGTATCACCAAGCCCATCTTCAAGTAAAGTTCCGATTCCTACAGCAGATTTTATTCGGCCATCCTCACCTTCGCCAGCTTCTGTTACGCCAAGATGCAAAGGATAGGGTTTTAATCCTTCTTCACCTAGTTTTTTACAAAGTAAACGATAAGCCTCTACCATGACTTGTGTATTCGAAGCTTTCATCGAAAGCACTATATTGAAGTAATTTTCATCTTCGCATATCCTCAAAAATTCTAAGGCAGACTCAACCATTCCAAGTGGAGTATCACCGTATCTGCTTAAAATTCTATCACTCAAAGAACCATGATTAGTGCCAATACGCATGGCTGTACCGTATTCTTTACAGATTTTGATGAGTGGGACAAACTTATCTCTGATTCTTTCTAATTCTGCTTGGTAGGATGCTTCAGTATAATCTATGGTTTCGAAGCGTTTTTTGTCGGCGTAATTCCCTGGGTTTATACGAACTTTTTCTACTAATCTTGCTGCAAGTTCGGCTGCATTAGGTGTAAAGTGAATATCAGCGACTAAAGGAACTTGGCAACCTCTTTTACGAAGTTCTTTGCGGATGTTCTCAAGATTTTGAGCTTCTTTTACAGAGGGAGCGGTAATTCTTACGAGTTCACAACCTGACTCGACCATTCGTAGAGTTTGCTCTACCGACCCAATGGTATCCATTGTATCGACGGTAGTCATCGATTGCACTCGGATTGGGTATTGAGAGCCCATCCACAAATCTCCAATATTTACAGAGATGGTCTCACGACGTTTATATTCGGTAAGAGAGGTACAATACTTCGTCCCTTTTTCAATTAAGTTCACTATTTGAGAGTTATTCGACATAACGAGAATAAATGTAAGATTGAATTTGTGTCAAATCTATTGATGGCACAAATTTAGGGCTTATTGGTAGATTGACAATAAAATACCCCGACTGTTTCTATAACAACAGTCGGGGTAGTAAGGTTATAAATATGCTGGATTATTTTAGAAATCACCAAACTCATCCACCAAATATTTCTGAACCAAGGAAATATCGCCTTTAGAAGTAAGGTCAGGTACATTTTCTGCAACAGGCACAGTGGTTACCAAACCTGGGTTTTCTTTTGCCATACGGGTAACAGCACTAGGCAATTCTCTTTCGTTACGAATCGGATTAAATGGCTCAGACTGTACATATTTCAAAATATCATCATATTTGAAATGGAACACATTCATGTTTACTCCAATCTGACCTGATACACGTTTGGCCTCTGCAATTTGTTCGTCGTTGGGTTTTTCTAAAATCTCCACCAAATTACCATTGTCATCTGTTTTGATAATGGCAAACGCTTTTACACGCTCTGGCTCAACTCCCAAGGCATCCGCGTTGTAAGAAACTACAGCATTTGGAATTTCCGCATTTTTCAAAAGAGTCAACACAGATACCGAGTATAAATTGTCTGAATTACAAACGGTAAAGCGCTCGCCTTTCCATTCGGGTGTTTGTTCCAAAGCTTGTTGTATGGCGTCAGCAGTTCCTGCGGGTTTTTCACGATCAGGCGCTATATGCTGAGTCGCAAACTTGAAAGTAAAACCCCAAGCTTTACCTTCTTGAGCCAGTTTGTCATAATATGGCTGAGTAACAGTATCTTTTGGGTTTTTCAGAATCAAAACTTCATTGTACCCTGCACGGTGTGCATTATATAAAAGATAATCCATAAACGGACGACCATCTTTACCCACTCCAATCATACCTTTAGGAAGCGTGTTTGCTTGCTCGATTAGTTTTTCATCCAAATTTGATGCGCCGTCTGTTTTTTTCATGCGAGAAGACATCCCGCCTGCCATGATTAATAATTTAGCCATATAAGAAATGCTCAATGAAAGTAGTCAATATATTGATTGATAATAGTGCTTCAATAGCCTCCTAATCGAGGTAATATATTACCGCAAATTTAGGAATAGTTTTTATTTTTTACCTAAACTAATTAAAAAACTCTAATATCCCCAAATTTCGTTTTCTGTGTAAATTGGTCGATTATTTCAAATTGCTTCATATACAGTAGATTGCATACAAAACAAAGCGCTAACTTCTCAATCCTGTTTTCGAATGAAGGTAATTTTCATCACTATGCAAAAAATATGCTACTTTTCATCGGTAGAACATCTATTTTAGGAGAGCTACAAGTTTTAGGAATAGAAAAAAGGCGAAAGGGTATTCTATTTTTACAAGAGATATCTAGCAAATTTGAGAATATGTTTGGGCTTTCAGCTTTTGATTACAGGACAAAATGAGAAAATGTAATATGGTTTCCCAAAAGCTTAGGAAGACTACAGTTAGATTTAGATGATTCTATCCAAAATTCTAATGATTGATTTGTATCTTTGAGTTTAGAAAATGCATTTTGATAATTAATATTTGCATTGAACAATCTTGAAAGATTATGTGTTTAAATAATTGTAGGTCAGCTAGTATCAATTAAGTGCTAAAATTGGTATTTATTTTGTTTAACATTTTAAATTATTTTTTAAACAAAACGAAACCTTTTTATTCAACTTAAAGTTTGACCTTATGAAAGAACTACTCGCCGATTTAGTTTAAGAGTGTTGCTGACAACCTTTCAGACGACTTTTAAACTTGATGACTAAATCCCCGATAAAATATAGTTTGTTTCAATCGGAGCAAAAGCTCGGGATGTATCCTGCCCGATATGTCCGAATTCTCTAAATTCACTTTTAAATTAGCAAAATTACCATGAGTGCAAAGCGAGTGGCGGTGTTCCGCAAAGAACACTTCAATGCCGCACATCGTCTACATAATCCGAATTGGTCGGACGAAAAAAACGAGCGAGTATACGGTAAATGTAATAACCCTACCTTTCACGGTCATAATTATGAACTGATCGTACAAGTGATAGGTGAATTAGATGCAGAAACTGGCTACGTGATAGACATGAAGGTACTGAGTGATATCATCAAAAACGAAATCTTGGACAGGTTTGACCATCGAAATCTCAACCTCGATACCGAGGAATTTAAGGATTTGAATCCCTCTGCCGAGAATATTGCTATTGTTATTTACGACATTCTAAGAAACAAACTAAGCCCAAACTTGGATATTAAAATCAGATTATATGAAACAGAACGAAACTTTGTTGAATACCCTGTTGGATAATAATGGTAGATTATTACTGACCGATGAAGAAATTGGCGATGACCACATTGCGACTTCTGTAGATACACCTATGCGTGCGGATGCGTTTGAGATGAGCGATGAAGAGAAAATTGCGCAGATTGAATATCATTTTAAACAAATCATGGAAACCTTAGGATTGGATTTGACAGATGATTCTTTGAAAGGTACGCCAAAACGTGTGGCTAAAATGTATGTGAAAGAAATATTTAGTGGTTTGGACCCAAAAAATAAGCCTTCGGTTGCATTGTTTGACAATAAATATCAATACAATGAAATGTTGGTAGAAAAAAATATCTCTTTCTACTCAAATTGTGAGCACCATTTTGTGCCAATTTTTGGAAAAGCACACGTTGCTTATATTGCTGAAGGAAAGGTGATTGGTCTATCCAAATTGAATAGAATCGTTCAACACTATGCCAAACGACCACAAGTACAGGAACGTTTAACCGTTCAGATTGCCAAAGATTTGCAAGAAATCCTTGGTACTGAAAATGTGGCTGTGATGATTGATGCCAAACATTTGTGCGTAGCATCACGTGGTGTAAAAGACGATACTTCTTCTACTGTGACTAGTTACTATGGTGGCAAATTTCAGGAAGAAAGTGTTCGTCAGGAGTTTTTAAAATATGTAGGAAACTAAGATTTTGTTTGTCAAATTTTAGTAAGTAGTAGGAGAGATTAAATTAATAGTATGGTAGGGGCAATATTTGAATAAGTAATAGAAAGATTAAACTAATAATATAGCTGAGGCAAAATTTGCCTATAATTTTTTGATTATGAATATCTTTAATTAACCGATATACTATTAACGAATAACGTTTTTTTACTTCATACTCACTTTTCGGGTTACTTTCTACAAACAAAAAAAGGCATTTGAGGTTATATACTTCAAATGCCTTTTTTGTTTAAGGTTTAATATTAAAATGTTCAACAAGATATGTCAAAGAATTATTTAGTAGTAGGGGCAAGTTCAGGAATTGGGGAAGCTGTAGCCAAACAGTTGTTGGTAGAAGGTCATGTGGTTTTTTCAGCCTCAAGAAATCAACCTTCTTTAGAGGGAGTATCTCATGTGCATTGGGATGCCTCTCAACCAGATGCTAGTGCTTTTGTGGGATTGCCTGATGTATTGCATGGGCTTGTGTATTGTCCTGGTACAATCAATCTCAAACCAATTAATCGTTTGAGTTTGGATGATTTCAAGAATGATTTTCAGATAAATGTGGTAGGTGCTGTAGCTGTTGTACAGGCAGTTTTACCCAAACTTAAAAAGGCTGAAGGTGCATCTATTGTATTTTTTAGTACAGTAGCTTCCAAAATTGGGATGGGTTTTCATGCCTCTGTTGCTGCCTCCAAAGGTGCTGTAGAGGGTTTGACAAAATCCTTGGCAGCAGAACTTGCTTCGAATCAGGTTCGGGTAAATTGCGTGGCACCTTCCTTAACGGATACTCCGCTGGCAAAAAATTTACTGTCAACTGACGAAAAAAGGGATGCTTCGAATAAACGACATCCTCTGGGAAGAGTTGGGAACGCTGGGGATATTGCTTCAATTGCTTCGTTTTTACTTGGTGAGGCATCCTCTTGGACAACAGGTCAAATCATCGGAGTAGACGGTGGAATGGGAAGTATCAAATAAATAAGTTAGTCTAGTTTTTAGGCAATAGGCAAACAGTCAACAGGCAAGGAGGCATTAGGCACAGGGCAAAGAGTATTTTGATTTTTTTAAAACCACTCTGAAATCCAATACTTTTAAGTTAGTATGCAAAATAAAGTTTAAGATTGTGCTTTAAGCTTTCAGGTATCGGCTTTCGGCGGT
>NZ_JBMLSD010000009.1:0-1719 GCF_049240685.1 Flectobacillus sp. | reverse complement strand
CTCCATTTTGATTTTACAATAAAAATCCGTATGCTTGCATAATAATTTTATTTCTCAAGCAATCAATACCTTTTATCATATATACAAATGAACTTTTCAGAAATTTTTGACAAAATCTCTAGCCTAGCATCTCAAAAAGGTGGATTAGGAAACTCTATTAAATTTGCAACAGACCAAGGAAATATCCATATTTCAGCGGATGGCGTGGTGACTAATACCGATGCGCCTGCTGAGTGTACTATTTCGGTAAAAGCAAGTGATTTGGCAGAATTGATGACAGGCAAGCTCAATCCGATGACGGCAGTGATGTTTGGGAAAATCAAAATTGCTGGCGATATGTCTATTGCCATGAAGCTACAATCTTTGTTTTAAGATTTTGGCAGAATCGTTTGGTATGATAAGAAACCCTTTATGCTTAACTTTGCGTTATGGTTAGCAAAAGCAATCATACCAAACGATTAAAAACGCATTCATGAATCAAGATACCATTTGTGCATTAGCCACAGCGCAAGGAGTAGGAGCCATCGGAGTGATTCGGGTATCGGGTCCTCAGACCATCGATGTAGTTCAAAAAATATTTAAAGGTAAAAATCTTCATCAACAACCTTCACATACCATTCATTTTGGTACCATTCGTGACGACCAGAATTTGATTGTAGATGAAGTACTCATATCGCTTTTTAAAGCACCCACTTCGTATACAAAGGAAGATACCATCGAAATTTCGTGTCATGGGTCTGATTATATTATTCAGAAAATTCTTAAGCTTTTATTGAAAAATGGTGCTCGCTTGGCCAATCCAGGAGAGTTTACGCAACGTGCATTTTTGAATGGACAACTCGACTTGGCACAAGCCGAAGCCGTAGCCGATTTGATTGCATCAGATTCGGAGGCTTCACACCAAACCGCTATTAATCAAATTAGAGGAGGGTTTTCAAAACAAATCGCACAATTGCGTGAATCATTGATTCATTTTGCATCGCTTATCGAACTAGAACTAGATTTTGGTGAAGAAGACGTAGAATTTGCCGACCGTGACGATTTACGTCAGTTGATTCATCGAATTCAAAGTGTATTAGTCCCTTTGATTGATAGTTTTGAGATGGGAAATGTGATCAAAAATGGCGTTCCAACAGTAATTGTTGGTAAACCTAACGCTGGTAAATCAACCTTGCTCAACCGATTATTGAACGAAGAAAAAGCCATCGTTTCGGATATTGCAGGGACTACCCGCGATGTTATTGAAGATGAGCTATTTATCGATGGAATTCGTTTCCGTTTGATAGATACCGCAGGATTACGCAAAACCAATGATACCATCGAGGCAATAGGAGTAGAGCGCACACTGCAACAAATGGAAAAAGCCAGTATGATTGTTTATTTGTTTGATGCTTCAGAAATCAGTTTGAAAGAAATTGAAGACCAAATAGCCTCATTCAATGCCCCTTATGTATTGGTGGGTAACAAGCAAGATAAGCTCAGCATCACTCAAAAACAAGCGTTTGAAAAAGTCTATCCTGCCATCATTTGGATATCTGCTTCTGAAAATCAGAACATAGAAAGTTTACAGAAAACATTGGTTCAAAAAGTCAAAACCAAGGAAATCAAAGCAGGAGATACCGTTGTGACCAACCTTCGTCACTACCAACATTTATTGCAAACCAGCGAGTCTTTGAACCATGTACTAGAGGGTTTATCGCATAACATCACAGGCGATTT
>NZ_JBMLSD010000008.1:0-4092 GCF_049240685.1 Flectobacillus sp. | reverse complement strand
TAAGCAACAACAGAACTTTATACATCAACAGGGCCTTAGGGCACCTATGGCAGGTAAGGTTCAATGTAAGACCAGAAATAACAATATTTGAGTTACAAAATGGTTAAAAAATCAACTTAGCTTGTCCTATTTTTTTTGATTTCTGATAATGCGCTACATTTATTCTTATCAACTCCAGTATTTGTATAGAAAAAAGAGAGACTGGAAGGCATACTAACGAGTTGTAGGCAAGCAAGACAGACAGCGTTTATTTCAAAAAGAAATCATTATATCTCTTCGCATAGATGACAAGACCCTTTTTATATTCCATCTTGCTAACTATTGGATTAACAACAATATCATGTGATGGCATCCGTCAGACGCGATCTATTAAAGCACAGTATAAAGACATTTATATTGAACAGTTTAAGCTAACTTATTTCCGACAACTACTTATTAAGAGCTATAATAACTCAAATGCAGTTCAGGAACTTATCGGTGCTGACCACAGCGGATTTACAGAGCCAATACTAACGATAGACGACTATAAACTTATCGATAGCTTAACAACAAATGATAATAAATATTTGGTTGTTGACTCTACAGAAGGTGGTAGAAGAGCAGAAGGTGCTCAAGGCAAAAGACCTTTAGGATTTATCTTGAACAAGCAGACAAGTAAGTGGCTGGATAGCTTGGCTAAGAAAAGATTAAAATTAAGTGGCTTGAAAAATAGTTGGGGCAATTGATAGCCTGCCTAGAACAAAGCGCTTAAGAAAATGCGGGGTGAAGGAACTTTTTTTTCCAATAGCAGTTTTTCAATGTAGCTTTTGTAAAGACTGGCCGAGCACTACTCCATGGAAATCTGCCATTTCACAATAAAACATTAATCAAATTAAGTAAGCCAGATAGAAGCAACAAAATTACCCCTCACTTCGCTAAGTCCTCAATAATGTCGGTCATCTAATCCGAACGAAACGAAATCCTTTCAAAACATGAAATTAAATTGTATCCTTTTTTTACTAATAACTTTAAACTCTTATTCCCAAGAAAAAATAATCAAAGGAGTAATAAAAGATGGAGAAAGTAAATTTTTCTTACAATATGCTACTATTGGAATATCAAATAAAAATATAGGAACTGTATCAAATTTTGATGGTAAATTTTCTTTAAAACTCAATGAAAGCATCAATGAAAATGATTTGGTAACATTTTCTTATGTTGGCTATCAAACTAAAACCGTTGCAATTTCAAATCTTAATCTTGTAAACAACGAAATTGAACTGATCCCAGAAAAAAGACAGTTAGAAGAGGTTGTAGTTAAATTTAAAAAATCAAAACCAAAAATACTTGGAAGAAATTCTAAAGGTCTTGGACTCATGCACACTAATTTTTATACTTATGAGGAAAAAGATGTTGATGACCGATTGAGCAAAGAAATCGGAATGAAATTCAAACTACAAAATGATTGTAAAATAAATGATTTAAATTTTAACATAACTACAAATGAATTTAGTTCTCTAAAATTCAGGTTGAATATTTATCAAATAGAAAATGGATTTCCTACAGAACTTATTGTTGAAAAAGATATAATTTTTGAAATCAAAGATGAATTTAAAGGTTGGTTTTATTTAGATTTGAAACCATATGATATTTTATTAGAGAAGCAAAGAGAGAATATTGCAATTACAATTCAATGGGTTGAAAGCAAAAAAGCAAATGAAAAAAGTAAATATTTTTCAATATCAACTGCAATGTCAATATTGGAAACAAGTTTTTTTAGAGAAAAGTCAATGGATAAATGGACTAAAAGTGGTCAAGGTTTAAGTTTTTATTTAAATGCAATCTGTAGATAAAAGTAAATATTCAAAAGCATTGATGCAATAGGTTGCCAGACCGACCTCAATGATTCATGTATGGTAGATGCAATATAGAAATCCTATTAACCTTTTCTGCTAAAAATCCATCAAAAAGTAATACAAGTACATTTCCCAGCTATCTTTGAAATAATATGAACATGAAAGCAAAAGACGGGACGCAAATTCTTCTCAGGAAATTTACTATTTCCGAAGCCAACAACTTATCCATTTATCTGAACCATCTCAGTCCTGAATCAAAACAGCGATTTGGTCCCCATCCATACGATGTCGATTCGATATACACTTTGTTCAACCAATCAGATACCTACGTTGGATAGATTGCGCAAGAGAAAACGCAGGAAAAAATCATATCCTATAGCCTTATTAAACATGGTTATCTGGAGCATGACAAACTTCGCTTGGAGTCATACGGGTTGGAATTGGATAAAGACAGTGATTGTACATTTGCCCCGTCGGTAAGTGACGAATACCAGAACAAGGGAATTGGGAAATTGATGTTTGACTATATTGTTGGCGATTTACAAGCAATCAATAAAAAGCGCATAATTTTATGGGGTGGTGTTCAGGCAACAAATGAAAGTGCATTTGCATTCTATTTAAAGCAAGGGTTTACAGTTTTGGGGCAATTTGAACACAATGGATATAACTATGATATGATATTTGACATTAACTAATAAGAGCCACCGGGCAGAGCAGCAGCAAAACAATTGAAATGCATACCCATCTATCCATCGAGGGTATAAAGATGATAACTAGTTCGCTTGATAACTTATACTATTTTACTTAGATTTGAGTACTACACAATATCTATCCACTATACCTGCGATATTCTGCTTGGCAACCGGGAAAGTATAGCATTTACAAACGAATGATCGGTCTTTGCAGAGCGACACCTCAACCGACCAATAAATAACAAAACCTCCAACCATTTTGACTAAAAAAATTAAAATAGTACAAATTCTAATTCTTACTTTTCTTACACTAACAGTTTGGGGGACATCCTGTAACGGACCAGTTAAAAAAGATTTGCCAAATGAGAAGGAGCATCCAAAATTGATCAAGCAGGCAGGAAATGGCAATCTTTCGTGTATCATTCAGGATAAAGTTGGAAATCTTTGGGTAGGCACCTCAGATAATGGCCTGTATCAATATGATGGAAAATCGTTTAAGCAATTTGGAGTAAAAGATGGGTTAAGCAGTAACGATGTCTATTGCCTTTTGGAAGATACAGCTGGAAAAATTTGGATAGGTACTAAAGCAGGACTTTCCCTTTACGATGGAAAAACATTTACCAACATCCAAATTCCTTTACCCAAAAACCTACCTCCTAACAAGAATCCCCAGTATCAAAACCACTGGGTTTACAGCATGCTACAAGACAGGAAGGGAAAACTATGGTTTGTAACCATAGACGGTGTCTTTACCTACGATGGAAAATCCTTTACATTTTTTAGAATTGATGAAGCTGCCAATGGCTTTTTGACCGATAACGATAAAGTAGAACGTATTTTCGAAGATAAAGAGGGTAATATTTGGCTGGGTGGACGAACCAACGAAGGTGTGTATCGCTATGATGGAAAAACAGTGACCAACCTCCAACCAATTGATCTATTTCAAAATGGACCTACACCAAAAGCGCACAATTGGGGCTGGCCTCAATTGCAAGACAAGAACGGAAATATTTGGTTCAGTAATTGGGGTGGAGCCTATCGGTATGATGGAAATACTTTTACAGGTTTTACAACAAAAGATGGTTTGCCAAGAGAAGTCACTCGAATCATAGAAGACAAAAAAGGAAATCTTTGGTTCGGTGCCGCTGATGGACTTAGACTGTATGATGATAAAACTTTTACCCATTTTAAAGATGGGCTAATCAATCCCTGGATTTGGACAATTTTGGAAGATAAAAATGGAAATATTTGGGTGGGCACGAGAGGTGAAGGTCTTTACCTTTTCGATGGAAAAACATTTATCAATTACACTGAGAATAAGCAGTAGTTTAGAACAGATAAAAACGAAACCCCTTGTAAGGTTTTACTTCAGGCAGGGTGGCGGGCAAACTTGTAAATCTTTGTACGTAAAAGGCGATTTTACCTGACTATCAGCATACAAGAAAAATCAATAAGATTGAAGGTTGTAAAATGCATTCATATAATATTACGAATATATCGTATATTGCATTAGATGACTGAATGAACAGAACTAAAAAAATATTGACAACTGTATTTTTTGGTGT
>NZ_JBMLSD010000007.1:0-2530 GCF_049240685.1 Flectobacillus sp. | reverse complement strand
CTTCATGTGACCCGATTTAAGTATTGTTGACCCGTTTTTTAGAGTGGTGTTGAAAAGACTAATCGTTTTGTTTCGTTGTCGAATCGTGCAATTTCGCCCAAATCTTTACCCGTTTTAGGCTCTTTGGCATAGATAATCGCAAGGTCAAAGCCACGGAATTTATTTATCATATTCTCAGCGCTTTCGATGCGCTTGTTGAGATACTTATTCTGATAAACCTGAATCGGTGTTCCTTTGCTGGTGAGTGCAATGTTGGTGCCTGATGGCATTCTGTACTTGATATGCCATTCGGCAGTTCTAATTAATTCGTCCATTGTGATGATAAGTTTGTATTGGATATGAATGAGTAATATTTTTCTAGTGTTTCTGGACTTGTTCTTTTTGATATTCTCTTAGCCCAGTAAAGAGATAACTCGCTAATCGAATGGATTTTACCTTTTTGCCCACGTGGTATGATACCAAATGCCAATGAATTTTTCGCTTTTTCCAATTCATCCTCAAATCTCACTTCAAGGAATTTCTTCTGCTCACGTTTGAGCCATACATGGGCGATTAGAAAACCGCCTCTATCACGATACTTCTTCGAGAAGTAGTTAAGTGGCCAGTATGCTTCACGGTCGTACTTTTCATTGTGTTTTTTCACCAAATCTACCTCTGCTATCTTGGTCATACAGAACGTTTTCCAATGGATATAGCTCTCTGTGCCATTAAAGTGCCCAAATACATCACTACCAATCAATCGCTTGATTTTTACCTCTGTTTCTCCATTAAACTTCTGTTTAGGATAGAGGTTCTTTTTGGCATAGTTCCAGAATTCGGTAATTAATTGTGCCTTTTCATGTGGTTGAATCGGCTTTTCTTGTACAGGTTTAGTGGTTCTGTTAGGCAAAGGTGACTTGTGACCTCCTAGGTGGCGATTGCGGAAGTATTCCGCTCTACTGCCAGCGTAGTTGTCCACATCATTGGTGTCGGCGGCCCCACTTGTTTCATTTTCCTTGTCATTTGTGGAACTTTCAAGGTTATTTTTTTGGAAAGAAAAGTCAAAGGGCTCAATTTGCTTTTTTTCCCTGTCAATTTCCCTGTGTCTTTCCCCGTAATTTTCTTGGGTAGATTCAACATCTACTGCTATATATGAATTGTTTAAATTTATCCTGTCTTTTAATATCGGAAAACTTTGCCACGTCTGAGTAATAAGGATGTCCTTTGGAAGGGCTCTCAAAGCCTTCAACTGAGGCTTCAAATTGACATCACCAAAGGCGATATATAGGTTTGGTATGATTGTGTATCCACCTGTCGAATTGTTGTCTACAATGTCAATAAAACGGGCATTTGACAGCCTAGCAAGGATATTGTAGATGTTTCTAGTCTCACACGAAATGAGTCTGGCCAGTTCTCTACGGGTAATGTTAATAGAAGGAATGCTCTGACTATCAACCCATGTCGATGAATTGACCAGTTTGCGGAACATAGGTATATACTTGTAGAGAATCGCCTCCATAACCTTCTGGTGTGGAGTACGAAGTTTTGCTGACAAACCTAGATGTTGTAGGCCGTTAAACTCCTCTGCAAGTGCATGGTATCGCTTATAGACGCTTGAGCTAGTTTGTTCGAGCGTCTTTGGCATCCTTACGAAATCTGAGTTAATCTGTGATTTAGGGCAAAAAAGATTCATATTCTGTGAAATGGGCAAAGTATCGCCACAGGTTTGGTCGTCACACTACTAGCTGTAGCAGATACTTCAATTTGCTTTTGTTGCCAATAAGGGGTTCGAACCCTCCAGAATGCACCAAGATGGTCATTCTGACACCGTGAAAGGGCATAACTTAATTAACTATACGTTTCGGTCTTTTCTCCCAAACGGTAGAATTACCAAAATCGCTATAGAAAGAATCAATATAATCTTCATGGTTGTGCATCATTTAGAAAGAAGCTACCACACAAAGTGTGGTAGTCTTTAGAATCTATTTCTACACCTATTGTCTTTTTAGAAAGAACCTCCCACATAATGATGTGGGAGTCTAGCTAATCACTCAATTCATAAATCCAAACAAATGGATTTATGAAACCTCCTTTCCTAACTTATTAAAACCCGTCTCTTTTGTTTTTTTCGATGAAATGTCTGGCAGCGAAAAAAACAATAAATGATGGGACGAATACCTTTAAAAAAATGGCACTCCAATGCGATAAAATGCTAATTATCATCCTCTAAATCGCCTCCTACGAAGTCTTTTAATTTGTCCTCCAAACTTGTTCCAGCAATAAAGCTGTAGGCAAAGTTGGCACAAATAAAGGCAAAGCCCATAGCCATAGCGCTAACAAAGAAATCAACGAGGTTTTCAACTGCAAGAGTATCCATTTTTGTAAAAGGGTAAGAATGATAAAACTATTTTGAAATTTTTTCCTTAATCCAGCAGATAAAGCACTTGACACCTTCGACAACAGCAAAATAAAGCAACACAGGAATTAATAGTAACTGTATCATATTGGATAAAAGATTTAGAAGCAAAGGCAGGACTCGAACCTGCGACCT
>NZ_JBMLSD010000006.1:0-15423 GCF_049240685.1 Flectobacillus sp. | reverse complement strand
GGGGTCGCGGGTTCGAGTCCCGTCCAGACCGCAAAAGCACTCAGAAATGAGTGCTTTTTTGGTTTTACGGCCATTTTAAGCGGTTTATGTTATGGTTCGTTTAGTATGTTTTAGCAAATCATAGCAGATTTTTTGCTACCAGTTGTGATACCAAGTTTTTTCAAATAAATGACAGTAGGTTTACGGCATCAACTTAAACACATTGTCATGAAAGTTCAATACACACTGGTTTTCAATCGTAAAAAAGACCTAGCTGCTAAAGGCAAAAGCCTAGTGCAAATTCAAGCTTATTTGGAAGGTGGTCGTAGATATTTTAGTACAAAACTATACCTCACCCAAAAAGAATGGGACTCCAAAAAGGCTACTTGTAAAGACCCGTATTTAGCAAAAGCACTCAGAGACAGAGTTAGCGAGTTTGAGCAATTTGAAGTTGAATTTAGGGCTCTCAATAAACGATTTTCTTTATCAGATTTTGATTTCTTTTTGAATCCTTCCAAAAAACAAGTTCCAATTTCATTTACTCAGTTTTTTAAAAAGCAGCTTCAGAAGGAATCACATCTCAAAAAAGGAACGCTCGTAAATCAGGAAAATACGCTAAAAAAGCTCATTGAGTTTCAACATAATATTGCTTTTGAGGATTTAGACTACTGTTTCTTACAAGACTTTGAAATTTTTCTTAGAAATGAAAAGAAACTAAAAACGAATACAATTGAGAAGTATCATCGCCAGCTACGCAAGTACATTAATCTGGCTATTAAACAAGATCTACTTCCTATTGAGAAAAATCCTTACAGGCTGTTTAAGCTATCGAAAGAAGAGACCGACACACTTTTTCTTTTACCTGAAGAAAGAGATAAGATAGAGCAATTGAACTTCGATAGTACACCTGAAGAAAAAGACCAACTAGAAATGGCGAGGGATATGTTCCTTTTTGCATGTTATACAGGTCTACGTTTTTCAGATTGTTACAACATGAAGAACTCTAGTATTAGCAAAACTAATCAAGGGTTATTACTAAAGTACAAGGCGCAAAAAACTGAGAAAATTGGTTACAAACCTCTGTACCTGCTTTTTGATGGAAAGCCACAAAAAATCATTTTGAAGTACTACTCTGGGAGTTCCGAAAAGCGTGTCTTTAAAGGAATGACGAATACCAAAGTCAATAAATGCCTTAAGGTAATAGCCAAGCTGGCTCGAATACCCAAAAAACTATATTTCAAGGCTTCAAGAGATACTTTTGGCACCTCTCTATATATGTTATCTGGTGATGATAAACTCGTACAAAAGCAGTTACAACATACAAAAAGAGAGCAAACGGACAAATACGTTCATCTGGTAGAACAAATTCAACATGAAGGACTACAAAAAATATTTAAACCCTGCAAATAACGTTCCCATGATAGAAATTCTTGAAGGGAATAGATACAGTCCAGATCTTAACAAAACAGGTAAAAAGATTAGTATCAAACACTATCTTAATACCTACCTTTTTCCTATTGGAGAAAACCATGAGAATAAGCCTCTATATCCCTTGTATTACCGAGTTATCTTTAACAGGCAATCTGTTAAAATCAAAAGCAATATAAATTTAGCATTACCTACAGATAGCTTTGATATAGAAAGTTTATCTGAGGAAAATAGCACTCTTATCTCTCGTGAAGCACTTACACTTGTAAATATTATTAGTAAGATATATTGTAAGGTGAATGAAGAAACATTGAATCCATATTTTGCTTCAATGAAACTAAAGAGTAAGCTTGAGTTCGATATTAATCAAATATTTAACGATTTTGACTACACCCAATACGAACTCCCTAATTTGGTAAAGCAGTTACTAATGAATGAAATTACCAAGTTTGCTGAAGCGAATGGTCAATCCAAATTAATTGAAGAGCTCAAGCAGTTTATCAAAATGCCCTCCCCTTATCAACTTGTACAGTATCTTAAATCTCAAGACAAGATTTGGAAAAAAATTGAGGATAAAGTACCTATTCACATCTGGTTCTTCGATATTCATTATGCTAAATTTCTTATGTCAAACGTGAGCTACCAGAAACTAGGCGCCACTTTTACAGACCTAAAATATGATTTGCACTTCAGAGAATGTTTTATGAAGTTTTGTCATGAAGAGTCAATCGAAATTGATCTTTATGACTTAACACAATCACTTGAAGATATTATGTAGATTTTCATACATCCACAGAAAGCCCTTAGAATACTGATTCTAAGGGCTTTTCATTTGATAGCAAATCATAGCAAAAAATATATCCAAATATGTTGTAATACTTACAACATATTTTATTAGTATTGCATTGTATTTAAAAACAATGTTACCATGCCTAGAACAAGTCGTACAAAAGTTCATCTAAGCGATGACACAATTTTCATTCTGAAAGAATTTGAAAAGAAGATTTCGCACCTTGAATCAATTATCACAGCGCAAACAAAACAACCTTCTTCTATTCCTGAAGTACTTCAACCATCAGAGGTTTGTACCAAAATGGGATGGTCGAGATCTAAGTTTGAACAATTTAAACGGGAGGGACTATTCAGAACATTTAAGATAGGTGGTAAAGTCTACGTCTATACTTCAGATATTCTAGCTCTTTTTCCTGAAGGATTCTTTCATTGAAGTATTTGACTTTAGGCATAAAAAAACCGATATGCGTGAACATATCGGCTTTGATAACTTAAAGCAAATTGAATTTTAAATTCCCACACAAAATTATGTATTTTTTGCTAATTACGACACTCCATACAATTATGGAGCAGCTATTCTTTTGCCTTAACATTAGGCGCTTACTTCTAATTTCCTACAGCTCCTATGTAGGTCAATATCTTCGAAATGCTCCATACTCAAGAGTATATCAAACTTTATTTCCCTAACCTCTAAGAACTTATGACAGAATATAATTTTCGATTCGAAAAAAGCCCTAAAAAGAAAGGGAAATGTCCTAAGTGTGGACAAGCCAATACATTTCGCTATTATGAGGATCAGGAGGGAAATCGCCTTGATGAATCTCTTGGTAAATGTGAACGTATAAACCATTGTGGTTACCATCAAATACCTAACTTAATACCGCATTCAACTAAAAATACAGTTTCACTAATCCCTAATAATCAGAACATTATAAATCCAAGTAAAAGCTGGATAGAACGCTTTGATAAATGGACACTCGACTTGACAAGTAATTTCCATACGTTTTGCTTGTCAAAAGGTATCTCAAAGGAACATCTTATCAAACATGGTGTAGCAACTGATGATAAAGGAAAAACTGTCTTTGTTTTCCGTAATCATAAATCACAAGTAGTTAATGCAAAATGGTTTGTCTACGATGAACAGGGTAAAAGAGCTAAAGATGGATATAATAGTCACTCGATGGTTCAACCTAAAAACAAAAATGTTCGATATGGCATGTGTTTGTTTGGTGAAGAGCAACTAAGTAGTGACAAAGAGAAAACAGTCATTATTGTAGAGTCAGAGAAAACAAAGGTTATAGCCTCATTCTTTTACCCTGAGTATTTATGGCTCGCTTGTGGTTCAAACAATGGTTTAACCTCCGAAAAACTCATGGTTTTATCTGGTAGAAATGTAATCTGGTTATGTGATGCCGATGTCGCAGGGAGGATGAATTCTAGTATTAAAAACCTAGAGAAAGCACAAATTAAACATACTGTCATAGACCTATTCCCTGAGCGTTCGGATGGCTATGATATTGCAGATGCCATACTAGAAGGGAAAAAGCCTGAGATAGCTCAAAAACAGCCTTCTGAAGAGAAGAAAACATCATCTGATATCTATATCAAGACACCAACAGTCATGTATAAAAATGACTATACTATCTGGGTTAAAACACGTAATAACTGGGAGGTAGTGGCCAATAACTTTTTGGTATATGTAAAGTATAAAACTCAAGATGAGAATCAAAACTGTACATGGATTTTAGAGATTAGAATCAAGAATAAGGAGGCTATCTATATTGAAATGTCACATGAGGATTTTTGTTCGGCAAAGAGGATGAAAATGGAGCTATCAAACAATCTACTAAGCTTCAAGATCAACGATGTGCAACTAACAGAAATACAGGAACTCATTTACTCCAAAACGCAATTTGGTCAAGCTTCAAAGGTGACTCGATATGGATTCCATAATGAGTCAAAAACTTATGTCTTTTCAAACAAAGTACTCCTACCAAATGGGACTCTTGTAGAGCCCGACAAATTTGGCGTTGTTACAGACCATAAAAGTTGTATTTCGCTACCACAAACCAAGGATAAAATGAAGAACAGATTTTTTATTTCTGATTCGGATGTATCCTTCAATCAATGGTACCAAATCTACATACAAACTCATACTTATGAGAAAGCATTCGTTCCAGCGTGCTTCTATATCATGTCCTTGTTTAGAGATATTGTGATTTCTCACAAAGGATCATCTCCTATCCTTTATTTGAAAGGTTCGGCTGGTACTGGTAAAAGTAGTGTTGTAAGAAACCTTACATGTCTTTTTGGCTATGAACAACCACAAATTAACCTTAAGACAAAAAACACAGAAGCTGCTCTGGTTAAATTGATGAGTCAGCTATCTAATGGACTTATTTGGATGGATGAATTTCATAATGATTTCTCCCATGAAGGTTTGTTACAAGCAGCCTATGATAATGCTGGTTATCACAAAACTCCAGAAGCTTCAAGGAGTAATAACGAAACTGATAGTATTGACATTTACAGTGCTTTAGCCCTTACTAGCAATTACATCCCTAATAACCCTATTTTCTTCTCTCGTTGCATATTGATTCAAATAGAAAATAAGGAGAAAGAGGCATCCCAACGAAAGGCTTTTTTCAATTTAATTGATTTAGAAAAACGTGGTTTAGGAAATATTACGGTAGAGCTCTGCAAGTATCGTAAGCTTATAGACGAAAATTACAACACAGCCTTTAGTAAAATCTTTAACCGAGTAGAACAAGCTACGCAAAACGAATCAATGCCTGAGCGATTACTTAGTAATATTTGCCAAGCCCTGACGTGTGCTTACATTTTACAGGTAAATGATAAAATTCAAGTATGTGAATACACCGAAGAATCGGACATTCTGGATGAATTTGTAGCAATGGCTTTGAAAACGATATACCTGCAACATAGAATACAGAATGAAACCTCTGTTCTGGCTGAATTCTTTAGCATTCTCCAATATTTGTATGACTCTTCACAAATCCATGAAGGGGTTCATTTTAGGTTTGAAGGAAACTTCCTGCTTTTGCGTATGCCTTCGATTTATCCAATTTTTATGCATAGATACCGCAATGTATATTACAAAGAGGCACATGATAAGGAATCTATCATCCAAGAGGTAGTGAAAATGGAGGCACCACGCAATTTTAAGGAAATTGTGAAGGCAATTCGCTTCAAAAGTGAAGAAAACACACTTGAATAAGCTTTAAAAAATACAGTAACTAACTCTTTATCAATCACATACGAGACATTACAGTCAATTTTTGGGGTGGATTTAAAGGCTAGACGGCTAGATGGCTAGAACGCTTTTTGAAACTTTTTTTTAAGCATTTTTTCTACAACGCTACAACGAAAATACTAGATACTTGATAATCAATATATTATATAAATTTTTATTAATTTTTTCGTTGTAAAATCGTTGTAAAATCGTTGTAAAATCGTTGTAACCGTTGTAAACATCAAAAATCGTTGTAGCCGTTGTAAACGATTACAACGATTTTACAACGACGAAAAATGGATAAGTAATTGATTATTAATATCTTACATTACCGTTGTAACGTTGTAGAAAACAAACACGTTTTTTTGAGTGCAAAAGTGTTCTAGCCATCTAGCCTTTTTTTAGCCTTATTAATAAAATACAATTCGAATCATGGTATATCAACTAGTATTAAGAGCCCAAGATGTACAAATAATCCTCAATCTTTGTAGAACGGATAGCTATCGGGTCATTCAAGAAATAAAAGAGGAATACGCCTTCTCAAAAAAGCTAAAAGGAAGTAAAATTCGCACCGTAGACCTAGCAGAAGCGTATGATTTATCGTTCGAGGATATACAACAGGTTTTAAATCAAAATAAATTTTGTAGTGACCTTTAATAAAAATCCCCTTGCTATACCAGCGAGGGGATTTTTATTAACTCAATTCATCAATTTCACCTATTACATATCGTTTGTCCCTATTGAAAGTTATACCCTATTGTTGCATTCAGTTTTACCAAATAACACATTTGATTAGAGCTGCATATAACAACTAAAACACCGTAAAATGGAAAAACTAACTCAAAACATTAACATCCGTACAAACCTGAACATTAAAAAGAGATTGATGGATGAAGCCAGTTCGCTAGATATGAATATGTCCGAATATGTCTTATTAATTCTACAAAGTCATTGGGATAAAAAAGACCAGTCACTTGCTACGACCCATCAAGAATCTACCCTTTCCAGTCAGCATCAACTTTCAGAATCAGAACTTATCATTAGTCAATTAATTGCTGAAAAAAGTGAGCTTCAAGAAAAGCTCCAAGCTCAGAATAAGTCGGTTTGGCAAGAGGCCATGAGTACCGCCGAAAAACTATCTGAAGAAAGGATTAGACGTGAACGAGAAGCTGCCATTTATGAATATCAAAGAAGTGGTGGGGCAACGATAGAGTCAGCTACAATCACCAGTCTTCAGGCTCGTTTGGCTGCTTATGAAACAGACCTTCTCAAACAGGTTTTCAATGTAGTGAGACAAAACCCTAAAGTCTCAGATTTGCCAGACGTTGTTCAAATTTTAACCTATCAGTATTTTCAACAATTTATCAAACCATCTATCCATGACTAACAATATTTTTTTCTCTGAAGACCCATTTGAAATTTTTAGTAGAAGTTCCCCTAGCTCTCTGGGATCAACATCCTCATACTCTAAAAGTGGTTCTTCGTTCTGGACAATTATCTTGATTGTATTGCTAATCGTAGGAATGGCAATCATCTACTTGTACAGGCACACTATTCTTAAATTCTTTTTGGGTAGTTCTACGCCACCAAACGAAGTATCACCGAGTGTTACAGATCCAGTCACAGAAGAAAACAATGAAAACAAGACAAGCCCTGTAGAGAGGCAGCCGTTCAAATTACTACCCGAACACAAGGTCATCCGACGCTTCGACCTTAGCGACCAAGAAAATTGGGATAAAGCGCTCATCGTTCTAAAAGAAAAGGAAGGAAAGGCTGTTTTCGTAGCTGGTAAAGGCTGGTTGATTTATGAATAAGCATACCCTCTATCATTTACGTAACACTTAGTAACACACAGTTTTACGCTGTTTTCCAGCGTGTTACTATGCTCTACAAGGTTTTACTTTGTAGAGCATTTTGTTTTACAATTTGATTATATGGCTTTTCTATTTTGATTGATTTAAGTATCTTCGTATTTCTCAACTTGCTCGTAAAAAACAAGAGATTTTCTCCTCCAAAAATATATCTGGAGATAAGTAAACATTTTTGGATATGCGATTAGACCTCTAGCTACTGTGGTCACAGCAATCAAGTAGAACCTTGGAACTATACCTTTTACATTTTACCATAGCTCAATTTGAAATTGCCTATCCACAAGCCTGCTTATTGCTTCTATTCTCCATCCATTTTTGTCTATGACTCTTTATTCTAGTAAGCTGACTTTTAAAATCTATTAGATAAAGTTATAATTACCCACACCATAAAATGGCGAAACAAAACAAAGAAGTAAAGGAAAAGGCAATTGAAGTAACCCTTTGGGATGCCGCTAATAAGCTCAGAGGTAGTGTAGAACCCGCAGAATACAAACACGTAGTACTAAGTCTCATCTTTTTGAAATTTGCTAGCGATAAGTTTGAGCAACATCGAGCTAAAATGATTGCTGAAGGCAAAGAGAAATACCTCGAAATGGAAGCGTTCTATTCCAAAGATAACGTATTCTTTCTGGAGGAAACTAGCCGTTGGAGCTACCTTATTCAAAAGTCAAAACAGAATGATATTGCTTTGCTGATTGATACGGCATTGCATACAATCGAAAAAAATAACAAGGCACTTAAAGGTGCTTTACCCGATAATTACTTCTCTCGTTTGGGCTTAGATGTTACCAAACTATCTTCCTTACTAGATACCATCAACGATATTGATACTACCAAAGATCCGAAACAAGATGTGGTAGGTAAAGTTTATGAATATTTCCTTTCAAAATTTGCTTTGGCAGAAGGCAAAGGGAAAGGCGAATTCTATACACCCAAAAGTATTGTAAACTTGATTGCCGAAATGATAGAGCCTTATAAAGGCATTATCTATGACCCTGCTTGTGGCTCTGGTGGTATGTTTGTACAAAGTATCAAGTTTATTGAAGCACATCACGGCAACAAGAAGGAAATTTCTATCTACGGCCAGGAATATACTAATACTACCTACAAACTGGCAAAAATGAACCTTGCTATTAGAGGTATTAGTGGTAACCTTGGTGAGAAAGCTGCCAATACTTTTCTGGACGACCAACACAAAGACCTTAAAGCCGATTTTATTATGGCAAACCCTCCTTTTAACCAAAAGGACTGGCGTGCCGATAACGAGCTGACTGACGACTCTCGTTGGTTAGGTTATGATGTACCACCCAAAAGCAACGCCAATTACGGTTGGATTCTGAACATGGTAAGTAAGCTCAGTGACAACGGCGTAGCAGGCTTTATTTTGGCTAATGGTGCTTTGAGCGGTGGTGGAGAAGAATATAAAATCCGTAGAAAATTGATTGAGAATAAGTTGATTGAAGCCATCTTAGTTTTACCACAAGATATGTTTTATACAACTAATATCAGCGTAACACTTTGGATAGTAAACAAAAACAAAAAGGCGCATAGCAAGCAGGTGGGTGATCAAACTCGAAATTACCGTAATAGAGAAGATGAAATTCTCTTTATGGATTTGAGGCAGATGGGAGAACCTTTTGAAAAGAAATATATCCAATTTTCGGAAGAGGATATCAAAAAAATAACTGGAACTTATCATCAATGGCAAACGCAGGAGATAGAAAATATTCCAGAGTTTTGTTATGCTGCTTCTTTGGATGAAATAACTAAAAAAGATTTTTCACTTGTCCCTAGTAAATATATTGAGTTTGTAAACCGTGATGAAAACATTGACTTTGACGAGAAAATGCGCACACTTCAAGCAGAGTTTACAGAATTATTAAAGGCTGAAAATGCCTCCAAAAATGATTTATTAACAGTGTTTAAAGAGTTGGGATATGAATTATAAGCAAAACATTGATAAATCTCATTACGGACGTATTGGCGACTATATTAAACTTATTGATGAGCGAAACAAAGGTCTACGTGTACAACAACTTTTAGGACTAAGTATTTCAAAACAGTTTATTCCATCTGTTGCTAACATCATTGGAACCGACATGGAAAACTATAAAATCATTCGCAAAAATCAATTTGCTTGTAGTACGATGCAAGTACGAAGAGACAAGAAAATGCCCGTAGCTTTATTACAGGAAGTTGACGAAGCCATTATCTCTCAAGCATACCCAATTTTTGAAGTAAAAGACGAAACAAAACTTTTACCTGAATATTTAATGATGTGGTTTACTCGCTCCGAATTTGACCGTGAAGCATGCTTTCATGCAGTTGGTGGTGTAAGAGGTAGTTTAGAATGGGAAGATTTTGAAAATATGCAATTACCAGTCCCACACATTGGCAAACAGCGAGAAATAGTAAAAGAATATAACGTTATCCAAAACCGTATCGCCCTCAACCAACAGCTTATCCAAAAGCTCGAAGAAACCGCTCAGGCTGTTTATAAACAGTGGTTTGTGGAAGGAATTGATTTAGAGAATTTGCCAGAGGGGTGGAGAGTTGGAGTTTTAAACGAATTGTGTGAATATTCAAGTAAAAGAATTTCAGTTAGTGACCTTAATTTAGATGATTATATCTCTACAGAAAATATGTTACAAAATAAAGGAGGAGTAGTTTCTGCAAACAGTCTTCCTAGTACAGGTAGTGTTACAAACTTTGATAAAGGAAATATTTTAATTTCTAACATTCGCCCATATTTCAAAAAAATATGGTTAGCAAACTTTAGTGGTGGATGTTCAAATGACGTTTTATGTTTTGTTCCTAAGCCCAACATACCCTCATTATATCTGTATCAGATGCTTGAAAAAGATAACTTTTTCGAATATGTGATGTCTGGAAGCAAAGGGACAAAAATGCCAAGGGGGGATAAAAAGTGGATAATGAATTTTCTCACTGTCATACCAAGTACTGAATTATTAGATAGATTCAGTACTCTTATAAGCACAATTCAACATAGAATTTCATTGAAGAAACAGGAGAATCAAAAACTAACCGAATTAAAAGACTTATTACTATCTAAATTGGCAACTATTGAAAATTAGGGAGATTATTTAAGTAATTCTCAAATGTCAAGTTTTTGATGTCAAAAACTTGACATTTAGAAATTATAAGTATCTTTGTGTTATGGCACTTACAACATCCATACGCAAGCAAATCAATCAATTAACTGAAGGAAAAACCTTTGGCTATAATGATTTGGCTATTGTCAAAGAAAACTTTAGCACAGCCGCCAAAGCATTAGAGCGCCTCCAAAAAGAGGGTCTAATCAAAAAAGTATCAAAGGGTTTATTCTATAAACCTAAACGAACAATATTCGGAGAGCTACAGCCCGACTATGAAGAACTATTACGCCCCTATCTTTTTGAAAATGGCAAACGAGTAGCCTACGAAACAGGTACATCGCTTTACAAGCGCTTAGGGTTAACTACGCAAATGGCGTTCCGCATTAAGATTGCCAGCCGTGGCAAAAGTATCAAGATCAATCGAGGAGTATTACAAGCCACTGCCGTCAAAAGTTATGCTGAAGTCACCAGTACCAACTATAAGATTTTAGGCTTATTAGATGCCTTCAAAGACATCAAACAAATTCCTGATTGCTCGGTAGCTCAAGCTGTAAATAGGCTAAGCGCCATTCTTAAAGAGCTAGACGAGCAACAAACAGACTCACTAATTCGATATGCGTTACTCTACCCACCCAGAGTAAGGGCATTGGTAGGTGCGGTTTTAACCTACAACGGCTATAACGGAGCAGCCATCGAACAGTTAAAAGAAAGCTTAAATCCTCTATCAATCATCAAGTTAGGGATTAGTGAAATGGATTTACCTACAAAATCTAATTGGTATATTGAATGAAACTACACGAAGATAAAGCATTATTTAAAGACGCTATTCTGTTTACGGCACAGCAAATGAACCTCAAACCCGAATATGTAGAAAAGGACTATTGGGTGACTTACGCATTGTTTACCATTTTTAATAGTGCTATAGGTAAGGATACAGTTTTTAAAGGCGGAACAGCATTAAGTAAATGCTACAATGTAATAGAGCGCTTTTCGGAAGATATAGACTTAGTAGTATTACGGAGACCAAACGAAACGGATAGTAAGTTAAAAGCAAAGTTAAAGAACATAAGCTCGGAGGTAGAAGCTGTATTACCCGAAATAGCAGTAGAGGGAATTACTCAAAAAATGGGAATGAATCGCAAAACGGCGCACTCCTACACCAAAGAATTTAGCGGAGACTACGGCCAAGTAAGAGATGCCATTATCGTAGAAGCAACATGGTTAGGCTATTACGAACCGTACACCCACAAAAGTATAGTTTCATTCATAGGGCAAATGATGTTGGATAATAGTCAGGCTGACCTTGCCGAAAAATATGACTTACTCCCTTTTACTTTACAAGTATTGGAGCCTATCCGAACGATATGCGAAAAAATCATGAGCTTAGTTCGATTTTCGTATAGTTCAAACCCTTTGGATGATTTAAAGAAAAAGATAAGACATACTTACGATTTACATCAATTACTCCAACAAAAAGAGTTCCTAGACTTTTTCAATTCATCCGAGTTTGAAATTATGCTTTTAAAAGTAGCGAATGACGACATTGCTAGTTTTAAAAATAATAATCAATGGTTGGTAAATCATCCCAATGAAGCACTGATTTTTAAGCACCTAGACGAAGTTTGGAAGGAGTTACAACCAATTTACACAAATGCCTTTAGAAATCTCGTATTCGGGACTTTACCTCAAGGAGACGCGGTTCTAAAAACCTTAAAAATGATTCAAGAAAGACTAAACCCAATTTCTTGGTCAATAACACTTGAAAACTAGAAATGAAATTCACTGAAGCACAACTAGAAAAAGCCTTTATCGAATTACTAGAACAAGAGGGCTTTACACACCAACTGGGACTTAGTATCTCACGCAAACCAGAAGAGGTTTTAATAGAAGAAGATCTAAGAAGTTTTCTTCTGAAGAAATATGCAAACGAGGGTATTACTCACAATGAAATAAACACCATCGTTCTACAGCTCAAATCGCTACCATCTTCAGACCTATACGAAAGTAATAAATCATTTTTAAGAATTCTCTCAGATGGGTTGATTCTCAGAAGAGAAGACCGCAATGAAAAAGATCTTTATATCCAACTCATTGACTACATGGGATTAGATACCCAACGCCAACCGAATGAAGAGCAACTGTTGATGTTAGCAGCAGACACAGTTGAAACATACCAGAAGGATGCCAATATCTACAAGATTGTCAACCAATTAGAAATTATCGGTACAGAAAAGCGTATTCCTGATGGTATCCTATACATCAATGGAATACCATTAGTAGTATTCGAATTTAAAAGTGCTATTCGAGAAGAAGCAACGATACATGATGCGTATAAGCAACTAACGGTGCGTTACCGTCGTGATATTCCAGAACTATTAAAATACAATGCTTTTTGTGTTATTAGCGACGGTGTAAATAACAAAGCAGGTTCTTTATTTGCACCATACGAGTTCTTTTACGCCTGGCGTAGAATCGCAGGGTTAGCCAAAGACGTGGATGGTATAGACAGTATGTTTACCCTAATTCAGGGAATGTTTCATAAAAACCGACTGCGTGATATTCTTCGTAACTTTATTTATATCCCTGATAGCTCAAAGAAGAACGAAAAGATTGTTTGTCGTTATCCGCAATACTATGCAGCAAGAGCACTATTCAACAATATCAAAAATGCTCAAAAGCCAGAAGGAAATGGAAAAGGGGGTACATACTTCGGTGCAACAGGTTGTGGCAAAAGCTATACAATGTTATATCTGACAAGGTTATTGATGAAGAGTGAGTACTTTTTAAGTCCCACAATTGTATTAATTACCGACCGTACGGATTTGGATGACCAACTTTCATCACAGTTTATTAATGCCAAAACATTCATCGGTGACAGCAACATTGAAAGTGTAGAAAGCCGTGCAGACCTCAGAGCCAAACTCCAAGGTAGACAAAGTGGTGGGGTGTTTTTAACTACAATTCACAAGTTTACAGAAGACACAGAACTGTTATCGGAAAGAACTAACATCATTTGTATTTCGGATGAGGCACATCGTAGTCAAACAAACCTTGATCAAAAAGTCAGAGTAACCAAAGAAGGGGTAAGCAAAACCTTCGGATTTGCCAAATACCTCCATGATTCATTTCCCAATGCAACATTTGTAGGGTTTACAGGAACGCCAATAGATGCAACACTAGATGTTTTCGGTAAAATAGTAGACACCTATACCATGACAGAATCTGTAAAGGATGAAATCACGGTAAGAATTGTATATGAAGGTAGAGCTGCCAAAGTAGCACTAAAGAATGGCGAACTAGAGAAAATCGAACAATACTATTCGGAAGTTGCCGAACAAGGAGCAAACGAATATCAGATAGATAAGAGTAAGCAAGAAACCACGAAATTATCAATCATACTAGGTGATCCTGACCGACTTCGTGAAGTTGCTAATGATTTCGTAAATCATTACGAAAGTAGAATAGCAGAAGGTGCTACTGTGAAAGGCAAAGCTCTATTTGTCAGTAGTGGACGTGAGATAGCTTATGAACTTTACAAAAATATCATAGCGCTTCGTCCAGAATGGGCAGAAATTCGGGAAGCAGAGGAAGGAGCAGAATTAAGTGAAAAAGATAGAAGAGAGCTCAAGCCAATAGAACGTATCAAACTGGTTATGACTAGAAATCAAGATGACGAAGAAAGTCTCTGGAAATTACTGGGTACAAAAGACGACAGAAAAGAGTTTGACCGTCAATTCAAAAACCCGAAATCCAATTTCAAGATAGCAATCGTAGTAGACATGTGGTTGACTGGTTTTGACGTACCATTCTTGGACAGTATATACATCGACAAACCAATTCAGCAGCATAATTTAATTCAGACTATTTCAAGAGTTAATCGAAAATTTGAAGGGAAACACAAAGGTTTGGTAGTAGACTACATTGGTATTAAAAAGCAAATGAATCTGGCACTTGCCAAATATAACAATAGCGATGGAGAAAACTTTGAGGACTTAGAGCAGTCATTAGTTGTTGTGAGAAACCATTTGGATTTGTTGGCCAGACTAATGCACAAGTTTGATAACACTAAGTACTTTACAGGAACAACCCTAGAGCAACTAAATAACCTAAACTATGCAGTGGAGTTTATCCAACAAACTAAAGAATTAGAAACTAGATTTGTAGGCTTAGTAAAACGACTAAAAGCAGCTTATGATTTATGCTCGGGCAGTGAGAAACTAAGTCAAGCAGAAAGAGACTATACTCATTTTTACTTGGCTGTACGCTCTATTCTGTTCAAACTAACCAGAGGAGACGCTCCAGATACTGAGCAAATGAATGCAAAAGTTAGAGAGATGATTAAAGATGCTCTTCAGAGTGATGGTGTGGAAGAAATATTTAAACTAGGGGAAGGAAACGAAAAAGAACAAGATATTTTTGATGAAGATTATCTAGCTAAAATTGATAAAATTAAGCTCCCCAATACTAAAATTAAACTACTTCAACAGCTATTAGCAAAAGCTATTGGAGAAATGAGGAAAGTAAACCGTGTTAGAGGGATTGATTTTACTAAAAAAATGCAGGCAATTGTAGAACGATACAATAACCGTGATGCTAATGACATCTTCAGAAGTGAAGTATATGAAGAAATGGCGGAAGCATTAACAAACCTGATTTGGGAGGTTCGTAATGAATTCAGAGCTGGGGATGAGTATGGAATTGATTTTGAGGAAAAAGCTTTTTACGATATTCTAAAGGAACTCTGTAGAAAATATGAATTCAATTATCCTGACGACCAATTAGTAGCGTTATCACAGGCGGTTAAAAGCATTGTTGATAGTCAAGCTAAATTTCCAGATTGGAACAAACGTGACGACATTAAATCGGCTCTAAAAGTTGATTTAATACTACTGTTAGACGAATTTGGATATCCACCAGTTGAAAGAGATGAAGTATATATTGAAATTTTCGAACAAGCCGAGAATTTCAAGAAGAATCGTGGGTA
>NZ_JBMLSD010000005.1:0-10863 GCF_049240685.1 Flectobacillus sp. | reverse complement strand
AAAAATTGCGTACTAACTTATAAGTAATATAATCGCTTATTTTTCTCAGTTTTGCTGAAAGAATAAATGATAAAAACGAACTACGAAGCCGTACGGGCTTTTTTACAAAATAAATTTCGAAAACTATGTCAAATCCATCAAAATTACCATTTGGAAAAGCCAACTACACTTTAATGTTGTTGGGAATTATCGTTGTTCTTGCAGGTTTCTTTATTATGAGTTTAGATAAAGAAGAATTTGGCTTTGGCTTTTTAGGGCTGACACTTGGCCCCTTGGTAGTATTGGCAGGGTTTACAATCGAGTTCTTTGCTATTCTCAAAAAGGCTTAACGGATATTTCCTAAAGGTTTATTATAAAAGTATTAACCGTTAAAAAACAAGAAGAGGAATTCTGAAAAGAAAACAGGTTCTTCTTTTTGTTTTTTGTATTTTTGAACGATTAATATTTCCTACTAAAAGATACTTAAACATTATATGTCTATCATTCAATCAATTATTCTAGCCATCATTGAAGGACTTACCGAATTTTTACCTATCTCATCAACAGGACACATGGTTTTGACCAGCTCGGTTCTTGGTATTGAAAATGATAAATTTACGAAGCTTTTCGAGGTTTGTATTCAATTAGGCGCTATTTTGGCGGTGGTTGCTCTTTACTGGAAAAAGTTTTTTGATTTTTCAAAATGGCAATTCTATGTAAAATTGATGCTGGCAGTTGTTCCAGCTTTGATTTTTGGCAAATTATTCGATGACTTAATTGATGAACATTTAGGCAATCCCGCATTTATTGCAACAGTTTTATTGCTTGGGGGCATCATTCTATTATTTGTTGATAATTGGTTTAAAAAACCAATTTTTGACGAAGAAGCAGATATTACTAATATTACTGCCATCAAAATTGGCGCTTATCAGTGCTTAGCAATCATGTTTCCGGGGCTGAGTCGTAGTGCCGCTACAATTATTGGTGGTATGCAACAAAAATTAACTCGCAGCCTAGCGGCTGAATTTTCTTTCTTTTTGGCTGTTCCAACAATGACGGCAGCTACTGGGTACAAACTATTAAAATTTATCAAAGAAGAAGGCACTATCACAGGCGAACAAATAAAATTATTGGCCATAGGAAATGTGGTAGCTTTTTTTGTAGCGGTGTTGGCCATTAAATTCTTTATCAGTATTTTAAATAAATATGGCTTCAAATACTTTGGAATTTACCGTATTGTAGTAGGTTTACTTATTTTGGGGTTATTGGCTACTGGACACACACTTAGCGTGGTTTAATAGCATTGAGCTGAAATATCAAAATTATGCAGCTATTTTCGACAAAAAAATGTTTCTAATTTTTATTATCGATTTCCATGCTCTTGAAAGGTAAGTGGCTTAAACTTTGGAGGGACAAAATTAGATTTAAGTTTTGTTTTAGGCACTAGGCAACAGGCATAAGGCAAAGAGTGTTGAATGTTATTTCCGAATGCCCAAAGCCGAAAGTTTATTGCCTGAAAAATTAATTTTTATGAATGAAAAACAACAAAATCAGCCTGTACAAGATCCTGGAGAGGTGTTGCTGATTGATAAACCACTTACTTGGACATCTTTTGACGTAGTTAAAAAATTGAAATATGCCGGTAATTTTAAAAAAATCGGCCATGCAGGTACTTTAGACCCCCTAGCAACAGGTTTGCTTATTCTCTGTACTGGTAAAATGACTAAGCAAATAGACAGTTTTCAAGCCCAAGAAAAGGAATACTCTGGAACCTTAGTTTTAGGAAAAACCACACCATCTATCGATTTAGAAACTGAATTTGATGGTGAATATCCTACTGAGCATGTTACGGAAGAGCTTATGCACAAGGCTTTGGCACAATTGACTGGTACTATTTTGCAAATTCCACCGATTTATTCAGCAATTTCGGTCAATGGAAAACGCTTGTATGAGTTGGCTCGAAAAGGCAAAACCGAAGATGATATCGAAATTAAATCCAGAGAAGTGGAAATTAAGAAATTTGAAATCGATACCTCGGAGTTTCCAACGATTCATTTCCGAATAGTATGCTCAAAAGGTACTTATATTCGCAGTTTGGTACGTGATTTTGGACTAGCTTGTCAGTCGGGTGCTTACATGAGTGCACTCCGTCGCGAGCGTATCGGTGAGTTTGAGGTCGCTAATGCCCTGACTATTGAAGAATTTGTTAAACAAAGAGCTACGGCTCTTGTGAAATAGCATAAAATATGATTTGTGGTGTGACTGTGTCGTACCACATTTTTTTTAGACTAACTTTGTGATATGAAGGTATATTACGGAATCCAAGAATTTCAAAAACTAGAAAACGCAGTTGTTACCAGTGGTACTTTTGATGGCGTACATTTGGGACATCAAAAAATATTAAAAAGGCTGGCCGAAGTAGCGCAACAAACAGGAGGAGAGAGTGTAGTTATTACCTTTTACCCACATCCTCGCACAGTGGTTTCGGCCGATAATCAGGAAGTAAAGCTCCTTTCTACTTTGGATGAGAAAATAGAATTGTTGACCCAAAATGGGGTTCAACATCTTGTGGTTATTCCTTTTACCCGTGAGTTTTCTGAGCTTACCTCTGAGGAATTTATCCAAAAAGTTATCATCAATACGATAGGTACCAAAACTTTGGTAATAGGCTACGACCATCGCTTTGGTAAAAACCGTGAAGGTGGATTTGACTATCTCGTCCAAAATGCTAATAGATATGGCTTTATTGTCGAAGAAATTTCTAGACAAGATATTGACCATGTTGGGGTAAGCTCTTCCAAAATTCGTAAAGCTATCCAAGAAGGCGATATGACTCAAGCACAACATTTTTTGGGTCGTAATTATGATTTGAGTGGCTTGGTGGTAAAAGGTAAACAAATCGGTAGAACCATCGGATTTCCAACTGCCAACATTCAAGTTAGGGAACAAACAAAGCAGATTCCTCAAGATGGAGTCTATGCGGTTTGGGTATATTACTCTGGCCAAAAACTAAAAGGTATGCTCAATATTGGCAACAGACCCACAGTTGATGGCACTTACAAAACAATAGAGGTGAATATCTTAGATTTTAATAAAGATATTTATGGTGAAAACTTAAAAGTAGAGTTTGTTCAAAAAGTAAGGGCAGAACAAAAATTTAATGGTTTGGATGCACTTAAAGCTCAAATCGCTTTAGATAAACTTACCGTTTCGGATATGCTCAAATAAGGCTCATTTTCCAACCTGACTTTTCTGGATTGTTAGGTTGGAAACCTCATTTTCGATTTTATTAACGCTTGAACAATGGAAGATTCAAAAGATATTTTACTGATTGATGAAATATTACTTGTTCAAAAATTTGAAGGTAAAGGTGGCTGGACTTACGTGGCGTTACCCAATATTCCTCAACATCCACAAAATCCTTTTGGCTGGTTACAAGTCAAAGGTTCTATCGATTCATATCAATTATCACGCTATAAATTAATGCCAATGGGTAATGGGCATTTGTTCTTGCCTCTCAAAGCAGAAGTTAGAAAGCTCATCAACAAAACGACAGGGGATTTTGTCCATGTAAAGCTGTGTGTTGATGATAGTAAATTGCTAGTTCCAGAGGAGTTTCTATCTTGTCTTTCCTTAGACGATAAGGCTCAGAATACTTTTGAGCAGCTTTCTGAAAGTCAAAAGGAGCGATTTATCAAGTGGATTTTTTCATCTAAGAACCATGATTTAGTAATAGATAGAATTGCTCAATCGCTGAAGGTTTTGTCCCAAGGTTTGAAAATGCCACCTCATTAAGTATTTTTTGTAAATTATACGCCTACGATTTGTGTAACTATCACTTTTTATGGATTTCAATCTTTTCTTTATCTAGGCTTCCTCCTTTTTGAAAAACTAGAAAATACCCTTTTCGTTACCAAAGCATTGAATGTTTGTGCTGCTGATTGCTAGAATCACTATTTTGTTCTATACACTTCTGAAACCTTCACTTTTTGTAATTTACTTTATTTATAAAATAAATTCACTTCAAATCTTTGTTTTTCGTCGATTAACTATAAATTGCGTCAAAAGAATAACAGAGCATTTGACACATGAAATCTACCTACCAATTTTTACCTCAACTAATCACGCGTACACCTGCCTTTGCCTTTAATGACGAATTTGACGAAGATTTTCTATTTCAGCTATTGGATAATCCCCAATTTGTTGAAGCGCTCTATTTAGCTTCACCTGTATTGTTGGAGGAGGCTTTATCTCTCAAAAATCAAGAGAAAATCGACACCAAGAAAAAACAAAAAGTCCTATTCTCATTAGCTAAATATTATGCTAGAATGTGCTCAAGATGTACGCCTTTTGGGCTTTTTGCTGGATGTGCCATGGCCGAATGGTCTCAACAAACCGCCCTAGAGTTGGATAATTCTTTTCAACGTCATACTCGCTTGGATATGCATTACGCAGGAGCATTGGCTCAGAGACTAGCCGAAATTCCTCAGGTTTGCCAAAGGATTTTTTACTTCCCTAATTCTAGTCAGTATCGTTTTGGAAATGAATTTAGATACATTGAATATCGCTATATCAATGGAAAACGTCATCATCAGATTTCGGCTATTGAGTATTCTCCCTATATCGAGTTAGTATTACAAAAAGCCCAAAATGGCGCTACAATGACTGAATTGGCTAGTGTTTTGTTAGAAGATGAAATTACGCTAGAACTGGCTACCGACTTTGTGACTGAACTAATCGATGCTCAACTGCTGGTAAGTGAACTTGAGCCTACCATTACGGGAGAAGAGTTTACTCAACAACTGATTGGTATCTTATCCAGAATTAATCAGCAAGGAGATTTGGATACGCTTTTGTCTATTTTACATCAAGTAGATAAAGCTTTGAATGATTTAGACCAAAACCCTCAGAACTCAGTTTACGAGTATCATCGAGTAATGAATATTTTGCAGCCATTGGGAGTTCCATTTGAGGAGGGAAAATTGTTCCAAACCGATAGAATCAATAACTTGAAACAGGCAGTTGTTCAGGAGGATTTGCAGAGTCAAATAACCGAGGTTATCGAGTTGTTGTACAAAGTTCAGACGCCATCAGAAAATGCCACGCTTCAACAATTTATAGACCAGTTTTATGAACGATATGAGGCGCAGGAAGTTCCGCTACTGGAGGTTTTAGATACCGAATCGGGCATAGGATATGGTTCTATTGGAAAAAATCAGCTTACTCCCATTGCAGAAGGGCTCGGAATGCGTACGAAAGCTTCTGCAATGAAATCTTGGCAGATGGGCGCATTTGAACAATATCTTTTTCAAAAATGGTTGGAGGCTTATCAGCAAAAGGCCTTTCAAATAGAGTTGAACGAATCAGAAATGCAAGCTTTTTACTCAGAGAAGTATCCCATGGCGGCATCTTTTCCTATTATGTTTCGTTTGACAGGGTTAAAAGAATATCCGGTTTATCTCGAAAATATAGGAGGGTCAAGTGCTGTCAACATCATTGGTCGTTTTGCTCATGCCTCCAAAGATATCTTTTCTTTGGCGCATCAAATTGCGGAGGAGGAGCAGCGGATGAATCCCTCAGTAATTTTGGCTGAAATTGTTCATCTTCCTGAAAATCGCATTGGCAATATTATTTTGCATCCTGCTTTTCGTGCCTTCGAAATACCCTACTTAGCAAAATCTTCTGTAGATACCGCGCACCAACTATTGCTTGATGACTTATTAGTATCAGTTGATATCATGACACGTAGCGTGCATATACGCTCCAAAAAATGGCAGAAGGAGGTTATTCCGAGATTGAGTAATGTGCATAACTATCGGCAAAACGCTGTTCCCGTTTATCAATTTTTGGGAGATTTACAACATCAAGGTCAAACCATCTCAGTAGGTATTC
The DNA here is from genome assembly GCF_049240685.1 of Flectobacillus sp. Taxonomy (NCBI): domain Bacteria; kingdom Pseudomonadati; phylum Bacteroidota; class Cytophagia; order Cytophagales; family Flectobacillaceae; genus Flectobacillus; species Flectobacillus sp. The sequence goes on along the minus strand of NZ_JBMLSD010000005.1, from coordinate 4,992 downwards.
ATTGGTCAAAGGTATATCCAGAGGCAAAGTTTTATCCAAGGGTTTGTTATAAAAAACTGATTTTGGAGCCAGCTACATGGCAATTACAGCAGATAGATTTTGAGAAAATAATAAATTATCCAGAGAGTTCAGACTTGCTAGATGAATTTGTGAAATACTGGAATTTGCCTCAACGGTTTGTATTATCGGATGCAGACAATGAGCTGTTGGTCAATCTCCAAAACCCGCTTAGTGTACAAACTTGGTTGGATACTATCAAAAAACGATCTCAAATTACGCTCAAAGAATTCTTGTTTGAACCAGACAATCAGGTATTTCTGAATGCTCAACAAAAGCCTCTTGCTAATCAAATTATAGGTTTTTTGGTAAAAAATGAAACTCATTTCGCTAGTTCTCCTCTTGTACCAAAGCCTGCTATGTCCATTCAAAGGTCTTTTGCGCTAGGCTCGGAATGGTTGTATTATAAAATCTATTGTGGGATTCAAACTTCTGAGGTGATTCTTTCAGAAGCGATAACAGCTATTTTAGACCAGCTCAAACAAGCAGAACTAATAGACTATTGGTTTTTTATTCGTTTTGCTGATCCTCAAAAACACCTTCGTTTACGTTTTCATTTAAAGGATATTTCGCGTATGGCCGAGGTCTTGATTGTTGTAAATCAGATGCTGGAAGAATATCTCAAAAATAATAGGATTGTAAAAATTGTAGTAGAAACCTACGAAAGAGAGTTGGAGCGTTATGGTGCTTCAATCATGGAGGAAACAGAACAATGGTTTTCGATGGATAGTGATATGGTTCTTGGCTTTATCAATGCTACTTCCAAAGAAAATAGAGATGATTTACGATGGTTGTTTGCCTGTAAAGCCTTAAATCAGTTATTAGATGATTTCCACTTGACCAATCAGACGAAGTTCTCCATTATGGAGGCCATGAAAGAGAGCTTTGCCAAAGAGTTTAATGTCGATAAACAGATAAGAATCTTACTGGATACTAAATTTAGAATCAACCGTGCAAGTCTTGAAAAGTTCCTAAAACTAAGTTTGGAGGAGGAAAGCGAATGGTCTCCGCTGCTGTCACTTTTGCATACCCGCTCAAACAACACTAAAACCTTGATAGAGAAAATAATTTCCAAGCAAGATGCAGCATTACGAGGCAAATATTTAAGTGATTTAATTCACATGACCATCAATCGACTCATTCCAGATGGCCAACGAACACATGAATTATTGATTTATGATTTTATGTGTCGTTATTACAAATCGCTCATGGCTAGATCTCAGCAATAAGCTATTGGGATGTTAGATGAGTACTGTACGAAGGATTTAAACAATTTCAGATTTTGGATTTCTGATTTCGGAAATATAGAGAAATAGTAGATTTTACCTCCGAAATCCAAAATCGATGATTTGTATTTTTATCGAGAGCATTTTTGTTGTAGAGGCAACCCTTGCGGTTGCCTCTACAACAATCCTATTTGAGAGTGAAAAACCAAACCTTGGTATACCACTAATTCATCATCTATCTGTGAGCGTTTTGAGGAAAGCAATCAAGGCTGTTTTTTCGGTTTTACTGAGTTTGAGTTGTTCATCCGAAAGGGTTTGGTTTTCTAATTCTACTCCTAAGCCCAATGCACCACCGTGGTCATAAAAGTCGATGACCGAAACTAGGTCTGGATACGCTCCATTGTGCATATATGGGGCAGTCTTTTCGATATTTCTTATGGTAGGGGTTTTGAAAGCATAACGCCAATCATCAATTTGAGGATTGTGAGTGCCTCGTCCTAAATCTTTATCTATTTTTTTGCTTCGAGGTTGGTCAAAAACTCCCAAAACTTCCGATTCTGTTTTCTGAAAATCAGGTGGAACGGTTCCGTTGAAAAGCGGGAAAAAATGACAAGTACCACATTTTGCCTTTCCCATAAATAGATTAAATCCTTGTTTTTCTTGATTGTCTAAAATCCCTGTTCCTTTCATATATTGGTCGAAGCGACTATTGAATGGCGCTAAAGAACGAATATAAGCGCCAATGGCATTACGCAAATGTCTGGTTTCTATTCGAGTAACTTTTGGGAATGCCTTCTTAAGAACCTCGGCATATTTGGTGTCTTTTTTTATGGAAATCAAAGCTTTTTCTAAATTTCCTTTCATCTCTAAAGGATTATGCACAACCTTTTCGGCTTGTTCTTCAAGGCTACCTACGCTCAAATCATAAAATTGTTTGCTTTGTAAACCAGCATACATCAGCGTAGGCGTATTACGTTGTACTCTTTTTCCTGAAATACCTATAGCTTTGATTTGTCCATCTGTAAAAGCCTTATCTGGTTGATGGCAAGTCACGCAGCTTATTCCGTTCCCGTTGGAAAGAACAGGGTCAAAAAATAGCTTTTGCCCTAAGGATGCTTTTGCCGTAGAAGAATAAGCCTCAGAATTATGTGTATAAAAATCTCCGCTAAAAGCATTTTTATCAAAATAAGTACCAGCCTCGGCCGAAAGGATGCGAGTATCTTTAAGTGGGGCGATTTCTTGAGTTTTTTGCCAATTGATTATACCCTTAGTCAGCGGTTGAAGGTACTGTTTGATGCATGTCAAGGCATCGAAACTTTCATTTTTTGGTTTTTCTAAAAATTGAATACTTTCAGAAAATGCTTTTTCTAAATCCTTATCTACTTTTCCAAAAAGATTCAAATAAACGGGTAAATGTGCCAGTACAGCTATACTTTCAGCAATTTTGTTTTGTGAAAGTGGGGTATCAAACCCACTCAGCCCGAGTGAACTTATCCTAAAAACTTCCAGCCGAGCTGCATCCAGACATTGACTTGGCATGTATTCTAAATCCTGTAGGGTCTGGTACCGTTTGAGTTCTGTTTGTAGTTTATTGATTTGATGAATCAGCTCCTGATAGTTAGCAGTATCGATTTTCGGAAAAACATACTCCTCAATCACCTGAAAACCTCCGGGCTCATTAATCATATTTTCTTCTATTTCAATCTCATTCAAAGGTGCTCCATTGACAAGTCTTGTTGCCGAAGGCATGAAGTATTCGGTGATAAACTCGATTTTTTTATAGGCTATTCTAGCTTGTAGAAAAGTTCTTTGAATCGAATCTTCGGGTTGTTTTGTTACTACTGTTTGCTGAAACCTTGATACTTGCTCATTCAAAATTCCTAAATCTACTGCCATTTGCTTTTTAAAGGCAATAGTGGGGTCTTCTGGTTTGCATGACCCTATCGTTAAAATAAAGAAAAGGAATAGGTAATTTTTCATGGATTAAAAGCATAAAAATTGCCCCTGATCAAACAACCAAGGGCAATACGACTAACGAGAGATTTTATTTGATTTAGGGAAATGTCGTTTATCTTGGTATTCCCGACAAAATTACAACTTGTCCGCCTTCTGAGAATGATCCTGTGCTACTATCTGAAATACTTTTTGCTATTGTTGTATTACTACCGTCTGCGTTACTGTATTTCATATCGCGCCAAGTATGTGGGTGAATGTTTAACAAGAATGTTCCTGGGATGCCCACAATATCTGAAATGTCTTGCATGGCTCCAAATTCCCACGAACTCAAAGTATTTACATTGATAGGGTTATATTTGGCATTGAAAGTAGCGTCTGTACGACGATGATTCATTTCAATCATTGGTTTCAAGGACTTATTAGCGATGCTATATTGCCACACACGACCATCATGCTTATTATCGGCATAGAACGAATCACCGTCTTCTTGAATATAGACATAGTTTTCGGTCACGCAGATGTTGTCTGGGTTTACGATGCTATTACCTGGGTCTGAAACACCATCAACTAAAGCTTCCAAAGTACCTTTCAATGGGTTGTTGGCATCAAGTTCCAAATGGTATACACGTCCCCACATGGTCTTTCCAGCTACTGGAGTTTTCTTATCGCTTTGGCTTACACCTGTCGCTGTGAAGTAGATATTACGATTTTTTGCGGCCGAACCTTTTCCATAGTCTACATCCTCTACACGAGCAAATTGAATCGCATTTTTGGTCACAGAAAGCGCCGCAATCTGCGCACCAGTTAGGGTTTTAGCATTTTCTATTTCAACGAATTCTACATCATATTTCTGTCCAACGGCCATGTTGGTTTCGATGGGGTCGTTGTTGGTTCTCTTCAAAAAGTACAATTTGCCATTGCTCAAATCGCCTACTGTATTTGATACGTAGGCAACTAACTGCCCGTTCGAATCATCTTCGCCAATAATGATAACTGTTTTTCCTGAAAACGCCTCCTTAGGAAGTGGCACCGCATTTTCCATACTTGCTTTGCCTAGTGCTGGAAGTACTCTCGAAGCATCTTTTTTGCCCGAAATATCTGCCAATGGACTGATTCCGTGTACCAAAGACTCGGCACCACTTTCGCCCGCTGTCAAAAACATAGGGCCAAATCCATGAACTTCTGGTGTTGCTAAGGTTGCCGAACACAAGCGCCACGTGCCGCCATCGCCATCCAAAATGTATTCACCTTTGGTTGGTTTGAAAGTTTTATCTAGGTAAACCCTTGAAACAGAACGAAGAATTTCGTGATTATTTATTAAAATGTAACCTTCACCCGAAGGGTTTTTCATTAAGCCAGAACCATCAGGTTGTGCTCCAAAAACAAAATTTGGCGAATCTGCTAGTTTGTCGTCTGAACTGATCAATGAATTGATTTTGATTGATTCATATCCAGCGAGAGTCTGAACCAAAGATGGGTTTACTGAGTAATCCTTGATAACAACTGGTGAGCTAGGAACACCATTTTCATCATTTTGACACGAAGTGAGGCCAGCCAACGCCAAAGATGACGCAAGAGAAAGTGATAAGAGTTTTTTCATAAATGTTTTAAAAGCTTGTATATGGTTGTTGCTTCAACCTTCATTTTGAATTTCGGAAGCAAATTTAGGGATACACTTTAGCCTAAAGTTTACAGAAATGTTAAGAGAATATAAATCTATTTTACAGGCTTTAGGCTGTAAGCTATGGGCTTT
>NZ_JBMLSD010000004.1:0-13221 GCF_049240685.1 Flectobacillus sp. | reverse complement strand
CGATGGCATTCTGATTGGATAAGTTATTACGCAAAATAAACTTAAATTTTTGAGCTTACGGCTTTCAGCTATGGGCAATCGGTAAAAAATATATCCATCGTTCTAATTACTGGACAAAAAGAGAAAAGGTATTTAGACTTTTTCAATGAATGTTTAAAAACAGTTTAAAACTGTTAAAAAAATGAGTCCAAGACTAAGTCTTGAACTAGTAAATTCAATTTTGTCCAGTAATCAGTCCATCGTTACTAAAAAACATTTAACACTCTTTGCCTTGTGCCTGTTGCCTGTTCCCTAAAACACACAAAGCAAATCTAATTTTGCAGCAATACTTAATTCTATTAAATACTTTTATTCTACCACTACACGCTTAACGGTACCATCTTCATTTTGTGTAACAGTAACGAACAAAGTGCCTTTTGTGTTTTTCTTCAAGTCTACTTGACCCATAAATTCACCTTCAAAGTCTTTTACCACTTGATGCCCCACTTCTTTACCATTCACATCAGTAACCGAAATTGTCACATTTCCTTTTTGGGGAGCATCAAAACGAAGGTTCAGTTTAGCGTCAAAAGGCTTATTAGGATATACTCTCAAGCCATGAATCGTTTTGGACTCGTTCATGCCAGAAAAAGTACCATTTCCATCAAAAAGGAGAAGGTTTTTAGTTCCATCTTGCAAGCTTTTCAAACGTGGTTGCATTTTCGCTATCCATTCCTCTGTATTAAAATCCTTGAATTTTTTCTGCATATCCTTATCCATTCCCTTAAAATCGAAGTTGAAATTAAAGTTTTCTTCATCACCATTCAACTCACGTTCAATCGTTTGACCATCTTTTTTGATGATAATACGACGTTTCATATTTTTACCAGGACGAGCCACAGCAAGAGAATCACCATCACTAAATGAGAAAGATTGGATTTCAACATCATCCTTTTTCTGAGCGTCTTTATCAGCAAAAATCTTCATTTTAATTTTTGCTTTGGGGCCATCGGCTTTTGCCATAAGCGAATCTGTAATATCTGAAACCAACTTTTCTTTGGCCTCGGTACTCAAACCCTCCACATTATAATTACGCTCAAAAACCTCCTTTTTGCCATTTTCGGTTGTTTCGACATGTACTTTCAATTTTCCGTCTTTCTCCTGAACTGTTTGAGAAATACTCTTATTTTGTGCAAATGATGTCACACTTGCCAAACACAAAATAGCTACGCTCAATGATTTAACTGTAACCTTCATAGTTTTGTAAATTTTAATGGAACAACGTACAAATTATCGTTTCCAAACGCTAGTGGTAAATGCGTTTTTGTTATTAGGAACAAACATAATGAACCGATTCAATATCAAAGCGTTGAACTCTGTTAAAAGATGTTAAAAGGGCTTCATGATAATACTATTCCTTCTAATTTTGCGATATACCTTTTGGATTGATTCACACGACCAATGCGTTTGAACGATTCAAAGAAACCACTTTAAACAAAATGTTGCATCAAGGTCTTGAATTTGATGTAATTAGCAAAGCACTAATTGGCTTGACACTAGCATGACAAAACGTAAAATTCAATATATAATCGCCCTAATGGCATTTGGTTCGCTGGGGTTAATCATTTTCCAATTTTACTGGTTGGGCTTTACACTTCGTGCCAAAAATGAGCAATTTGGTAGCGATGTTCGTGATGCGATGCAACGAGTTGTAAGACGATTGGGACAGCAGGAGTTTTTTTATTTGGCCAAACAAAAAATGGAGGTTGAGGAAAAACAAAAGCAGTTGGTCGCTATTGCCAATCCTGCACCTCACAAAACTAAAGAAACTCATAAAGTACCTGTTGCCACTAAAACCTATCCTAATTTGCCCGCAGGAATCGAGGCGCTTGCTAAAAGCTCTTTGCCTTCCGATATCTTAGTCTCGAAAAGTACAGAAATACTTCCTAATGGCGAAGTTCGCGAATATGAGGAGTGGTCGGTAAATATGGATATGGAGGAAGTTCAGAAAAGACTTAATGAAAATAAGCGTTTAGACGAAATTTTAGCAGAAGCAATTAATCAGCACGCAGCCGTAGCCAAATACAAACAAGATTCTGCCAAAAAAGCCCAAAAGCTTGCTGAAAAACGTAAACAAGAACAAAAAGCCAAAGCACTTCAAAAAGATTTTATTGCACGAGAACATACAGATATCGATTCGCAAGGACAAATGGCGAAAGAGGTTTTAAGTGATTTTCTTTTCAAAAAACGTAAAATTACTGAGCGAATCAACTTTGTAGTGTTGGACTCATTGTTGAAACAAGAAATCAAAAATAAAGGTATTTCATTGCCATTTGAGTATGGAATCAGCACCAAAGAAGCGCCAGTATTACATTATGCCTCTTCGGTAAAATACAAGGAAAATGGCTTAAAAAGTGACAAAGACACATACATCGTAAACCTTTTCCCAAATGACTTGAATGCCTCTGAGAGCTATTTGAGATTGTATTTTCCGAACCAAGACCGCTATATTATTCGTACCATGTGGGTGATGTATGCAAGTTCGTTGATGTTGATTTTGGTGATGTTAGGATGTTTTTATATTGCTGTCAATACGATTGTGAAACAAAAGCATTTGGCCGATATCAAAAACGATTTTATCAACAATATGACGCATGAGTTCAAAACACCAATTTCGACTATTTCGTTGGCTACTCAGATGTTGCAAGACAACGATGTAGCTGCCAGCAAAATGATGTTTAGTCGCTATCTGAATATCATCAAGGAAGAAAATAAGCGCTTAGGCTCGCAGGTAGAGAAGGTATTACAAACGGCACAAATGGAGCGTGGGGAGCTAAAGCTCAAACTAGGCTTAGTTAATGTCCATCAGGTAATAGAGCACGTTTTGGAAAATATGAGCCCACAAATAGAGCTTCGTGAAGGTGATTTGAGCTTTGATTTTAAAGCAGACAACCCCGAAATTGAGGCAGATGAAGTGCATCTTACCAATATAATTTTTAACTTGCTCGACAACGCCAACAAATATTCACCCGAAAAACCTCAGATATCTATTCAAACAGAAGATACTCCTGAAGGAATTGCTATTCGAGTGAGTGATAAAGGTATTGGAATGACAAAAGAATCTATCAAAAATATTTTTGAGAAATTCTACCGTGTTCCAACAGGCAATCTGCATGATGTAAAAGGCTTTGGACTGGGATTGAGTTATGTCAAAAAAATCGTAGAAGAACATAAAGGTAAAATCCGTGTACAAAGCAAACTAGGCGAAGGCAGTACTTTCGAAATTATTTTACCCATTGCTAAAAGTTAATTAGTGCAGAATTAGATTTGAGCTTTGTATTTTAGGCACAAGGCAACAGGCACAGAGTGTTAAAGTGTTTTTAGTAAGGATAGATACGTTTTTGCCGAGTGCCCTGAGCTGAAAAAACGTAAGCTCAAAAATTAAATTTTATTTTGCGTGCCAACTTAAGTATTAGTGCAAAATAAGATTTAAGTTTTTATTTTAGGCACAAGGCAACAGGCACAAGGCACAGAGTGTTAAAGTGTTTTTTTATAACCACAGCCATGAGCCAACTGCAGAAAGCCGTTACCTGAAAGCCCAAAGCACAATCGTAAATTCTATTCTGAATACTAACTTATAGTCAAAGGGGTTTCTAATAAACTAAATGAAACATTTTAGCCTAATACCTATCGCTTTTTGCCTACTGCACTCTAATGCCATGCACATTTACGACATTTGGAATGCTTACCTATTCCGACAACACGTATAACGTTACACATTATGAATAAAATCTTATTAGCCGAAGACGACCCAAATTTAGGACAGCTTTTGCAGGAATATCTTACCATCAAAGGTTTTGAAGCCACCTTAGCCAAAGACGGTGATGACGCGCTTTCGAAGTTTGTATTGACAGATTATGATTTATGCATCTTTGATGTCATGATGCCTAAAAAAGATGGGTTTACTTTGGCAAAAGAGGTACGAATGTCTGATAAAGATACACCTATCATATTTTTGACGGCCAAAGCCATGAAGGAGGATACTTTGCAAGGTTTTAAAGTGGGCGCTGATGATTATATGACCAAGCCCTTTTCGATGGAGGAGCTTTTGGCACGTATCCAAGCAATCTTGAGAAGAAGCCAAAAACAAGCTTCTGAAAATGCGGTTAAAAGTAATACTTTCGTGATAGGCGCTTATGAGTTTGATTCCGAAAAACAACTATTATTTCATGCATCAGGTCAGCAAAAATTAACTTCGAAAGAAAGTGAGTTGCTCAAATTACTCTGCGAAAATATCGGCAAACCTGTAAGCCGTAGCTTTGCTTTGAAGATGGTTTGGGGCGACGATACCTATTTCAATGCTCGAAGTATGGATGTTTATATCACCAAACTGCGTAAGTTTTTTAAAGAAGAACCAACTATTCAAATCATCAATCTCCACGGAGAAGGATTTAAGTTGATGAGCTAATACTTTGTCTGCAATTGAGTGATTATGTTAAAAATTATCTTCTTGCAGTAGAGACCTAATACTTTACGTCTAAAACCGTAGGATTCTGAAATATTCCATCAAAAAAGGCGTTCGAAAAATTCATTCCGAACGCCTTTTTTAATGAAAATTTAGAGAATTATTTTAATCTTATTTTTTCTCTGGTAAAAGAATCACTTTAATGAAATCTTTTCCTAAGTATTGGTTAGCTGCCTTTTTAGTGCTTTCTACCGTTACTTGTTTCATCAAAGTTTCTTCTTTCAATACATCTTTCAAGTCTTCTTTGTACTGATATTGTCCTTGAAGATAGCCCAACCAGAAACCGTTTTCACGCAACTGAACTTCTGTTTGACGTTTAGATTCAGCCTTGAATTTATCGATATCTGTTTGCTCAGCACCTTTTGTTTGTACTGCTGTAATTTCTGCCAAGGTACGAGCCACCAATTTTTCTACATTTTCAGGAGCACAAGCAAAACCAATTCTGAAGCTATAACGCGCCGATGGGATTTTTGAAGCCGAACCTCCTACTTGTACACCATAAACACCTGCTTCTTCCTCACGTAATTTTTCAATCAATTTGATTTCTAATACTTCAGAAAGTGCCTCGATTTGTTTCTCAGTTTCAGCGTTGTACACCAACGGTCCCGACCATACCATTGTTACTCTAGCTTTTGGTTCTGTGCCTTTGTAAACGGTTTTTTCGACCTTACCTTTTGGCGGATAAATACCCAAATCTTTGGCAACTTCTTTACGCTTTAATGAAGGTAAAGCACCCAAATATTTTTCAAATAAAGGTTGAGATTCTTTCAAGTTGATATTGCCCACAAAGAAGAACGTAAAGTCTGAGGCATCAGCAAAGCGCTCTTTGTAAATAGCGAAAGCTTTATTTGCATCAATTTTCTCAATACGCTCGGCCGTAATAGGCATACTACGTGGGTGATAGCTCGACAATACCGCAGTCAATGAATCGCTATATACTTTTTCTGGTGTCAACGTTTTTTGTTGGCTCAATAATCCATCACGCTGATTACTCAAAAATCCTTTTACTACCTCAGCATCCAAACGTGGCTGCATGAAATAACTGTAAATCAACTCCAACGCAGTTTCAAAATCCTTTGGCGTCGACGAGCCACTGATACCTTCGGTGGTCGCTCCGATATATGGTGCAATTCTTACCGTTTTACCTGTCAACAATTTGCGTAAATTGATAGTGTTAAACTCTCCTACGCCCGAAATAGAGGCAATTGTTGAGGCTAACTTTGCATTATCGGCATCTTTATCAGCATACAAGTTTGAACCACCGAAACTATAGCCACTGATTAAGATTTCGTCGTTTTTAAAATCTGTCGATTTTACCACTACTTTTACTCCATTGCCCAAAGTCAATTCTGTCACACCGATTTCTGGAATTTGCTTGGTAGCAACCACTTTACTTCCTTTTTGTAATTTTTCAATCAATGGCTTTTGTACAGATTGGTCAACATAGGCCGATACGTCTTTACCAGTATTATTCAACAATTCTTTGATTTTGTCGGCAGAAGGCAATTTGTCTTTATCTTTTTCTGGCGCCATCAAAACCACTGCACGGTTGTCATCAGTAATCAAAGCTTTAGCAGCAGCGTTTACATCCTCAAGTTTGATTGTCTCGATATACTTTTTCGTAAAATCATAACCAAACTCAATAGAAGTAAGTACTTCATCTTCTAAAAATGCACTTACCAAACCATCTACCAAATCTTCTGAGCTAGTTTTATCCTTTTCTTTAAAAGCATTTTCTTGACTTACCATGTACATTTTTTTTGCACGCTCAAATTCACTTGCATTAAAACCAAACTTTTTGGCACGAGCAGTTTCTTCCAAAATAGCTTTCAAACCTCCTTCGATATTATCGCCTTTGGCTACTACAATCGAGCTAAAACCGTCGAGGTTACTCAAGAAACCACTATATCCTGCTTGTCCATACAAAAACGGAGGATCAGCCTTTTGCGTCAGTTCCTGAATACGAGAAGAAAGCATGATATTGAACAACGAACGAACGATGCCATCACGACGATCTTGATAAGTTACATCTTTCTTCTTTGGCTGTTTCGAGATTACCTGAATCACCGTATTGGGTTGTTCTGGGTCTGTAACGATGGCAACGTCTGTTCCGCCAGTTAATGGGATTTCATATTTTACTCTTGGTTTTGGATTAGCTACCGCAGGAATTGCGCCGAATTTTTCTTTAATCATTTTTTCGACCATATCCACATCCACATCACCTACTACCGCCACAGCTTGTAAGTCGGGGCGATACCAATCTTGATGAAATTGTTTTAAAACATCATATTTGAAGTTTTTCAAAATATCATCTTTACCGATAGGCAAACGCTTGGCATACTGAGAGTTATTCAAAATCAAAGGGAAATACTTGTCACGCATACGGGCTTGAGCACCTTTCCCCAAACGAGATTCTTCCAATACGACACCACGTTCCTTATCGATTTCGCTAGGTTCGAGTGTGGCATTATGCGCCCAATCCTCCAGAATTTGGATACCTTTTTTGAACACTTCAATAGAGTCAGTTGGCACAGGAAGCATATACACGGTTTCGTCGAAACCTGTGTAAGCATTTAAGTCAGCCCCAAAACGGACACCTGATTTTTGAAGGAAGTTGACCAATTCGTTTTTCGGGAAGTTTTTGGTTCCGTTAAAGTTCATGTGCTCCATGAAGTGCGCCAAGCCCTGTTGCTCGTCGGTCTCGAGAACCGAACCAGCTTTTACCATCAAACGCAGCTGAGCACGGTTTTTAGGTTCGGCATTTTTCTGGATAAAATATTTCATTCCATTGGGCAATACGCCCACACGCACCGAAGGGTCCATGGGCAGTTTTTGGCTCAAATCGGTTTGTCCATAGCCTACAAAGCTCAAAGAGATTCCTAAAGCAACTGTAGCAATTAGGTGAACAACTTTTTTCATAAAAGTTCAAAAGTTATGAGATTTAAAAAGTATTGATTCATACAACAAGACCCACTTGTCGTATCTGCCAAATTTAATGAATGTTTTGATTTGACTATATGATTCAGTAGAAATTAAAAAAAAGATGAGCGTTTTATAATTGAGTGAGTTGAGATTGAGTGAATGGAGGATAATTTAAACCTTACCATTAAAATAAAAATGGTGTAGCGGCAACTCTTGCAGTTGCCACTACACCAAAAAAAAGGTTACTAGTTCAAGACTTAGTCTTGGACTTATTTTTTTTACAGTTTAGTAACTGTACCAAAAGCATAATTACTTAGCTCATCTGTTTGAATCTTTTTTTCAAAATCAGCAGTGCAATATGTAACGCTAGGGTAATACTTACGATTTTGATGCCATTGGCCTCCTCCCAAAAATTGGGGTCTTGATAGACTTTAAAAGCAATAATTGCTAAAATAAGGGTAAGCACTATTTGAAAAAAACTCATGATGCCAATCATCACTTGGACGATGAGCTGGCGAAGGCCATCAAAACCGCGTTTTTCGTTTACCATAAGCTTAGAAGAAAAAGCCTCCTACTCGAATTACAATTGGGCTACCGTAAGGAGAAGTTAGACTATTAGACGAATAGCTAAAGTTATATAATGCAGAAATCTGGAAGCCCCCATACCCTAGTCCAACGCCAGCCAAGACTTGAGGGTCATAATTGAGTTTAAATGTTCCAGCACTACCATAATATTGTTGAACCTCCCCTTGTGCAAACGCTTTGGACAAAATAGATTCTAAGAAGCGAAGACGATACTGTGTAAAAATTCGTGGACCATATAAGTTATAGGCTGTTAGACCTGTGTACTTGGTATATTGATAATCGACTGCCAAACCGACTGTCATCTCATTGGTCAACAAATACCCAGCCATCGGCGAAACAGAAATCAGGGTAGGATTACCAAACTGTAAGCCACCAATACCGCCCCCAAACTTCAACCTTTCGCGGAAGGATAAATCTCTCACATCTGGCTCTTCGTTTTCTTCAGCGTCGAGGTCACCCGTTGCGCCATCTTGTTTGATTACAACAGGCTCTTGTGCCCAGCTTTTTGTTATGTTACCTGCGGTTAGTAAGCAGAGAATAAGAAGTATTTTTTTCATGGTTTGAAAATTAATCTATTGTGTTTCAATAAGCTATAGATGTTTCATCTATCAACAAAAAGACGTTATCCATAAACATAGGGTCTTCTTTGCGAGACCTATTTGTTTTTTTGTCTAAATAAAGCATCCTCCTTTATTGATAAAGACACATTTTACCCATCATTTCGTTGCAATTACTTGTATCAAACCCTTAAATTAATAGAAAGTTTGCTACATTCTTGCGCACATACGAAACAATCTTGTCTAGTTTTTTGTCTAACTTTGAGAGGACAACATCTTGATGACAACTTAAGGTTTGTCTATCCTTATTTTGCCTGTACTTGTTTTGGACAAAATTTGGCAATTACCCTTACCAATCATTGGCCAAAATTCAACTATCCGACATTTTGATGAATACTGCCGAAATCACGCTGAACCAACAATCTTCCATAGAAAACCTCGATCCCAAAAAGAATATCATCATCAAAGGAGCGAGAGTTAATAACCTCAAAAATATCGACGTAGCGATTCCTCGCAACCAGCTTGTAGTGATTACAGGTTTGTCTGGTTCGGGAAAATCTTCTTTAGCCTTCGATACGCTTTTTGCCGAAGGGCAACGTATGTATGTCGAAAGCTTGAGTTCGTATGCTCGTCAGTTTTTGGGCAGAATGGAAAAGCCTGATGTGGACTATATCAAGGGGGTTTCGCCAGCGATTGCGATTGAGCAGAAGGTTTCTACTAAAAACCCTCGTTCGACGGTTGGTACAACTACCGAGATTTATGATTATCTCAAATTATTATTTGCTCGCACAGGTATTACCTATTCGCCTCTTTCGGGAAATATCGTTAGAAAAGATACCGTTACCGATGTGGTCAATTGGTTGTTCGAACAAGAATCAGGGCAAAGAGTCTTAATTCTGGCACCCTTATTTTTGAGAGAAGGACGTAGTCTACAAGCAGAAATGCAGGTATTGATGCAAAAAGGCTACACTCGTATTGTGGTAGATGACGAAACTTTATTTTTGGAAGAATTACTGGAAAATCCTGCCCAAATTGAAGCGCTCCCTCCTATTGACCTAGTAAAAAATAATTTCAGAATATTAATAGACCGATTGGTCATCAAAAAAGAAGAAGACGGTCAGCCTGAGGAAGAAACACAGTTTCGTGCCTCTGATTCGGTACAAACGGCATTTTTTGAAGGAAGTGGCACTTGTTATATTGAGCTTGTAGGACAAGAAACGCGTGTTTTCTCAGATAGATTCGAAGCCGATGGTATTGTTTTTGAAGAACCTTCGCTCAATCTTTTTAGCTTTAATAACCCTTATGGCGCTTGTAAACGTTGTGAAGGATTTGGAAAAGTATTAGGCTTAGACCACGACCTTATTTTCCCTGACCATAACTTATCAGTCTATGAAGGGGCTATCGCTCCTTGGCGTACCGAAAAAATGGGCGAATGGCTTATTCCTTTGTTGCGTAATGGTATCAAATTCGACTTCCCTATTCATAGAGCCTACAAAGATTTGACAGAACAAGAAAAAGCACTATTGTGGACAGGAAACGAATATTTCTCGGGACTCAATGCCTTTTTCCAAATGCTAGAAACCGAGACTCATAAAATCCAGTTTAGGGTTTTACTTTCTCGTTATCGTGGTCGTACTACTTGCCCCGACTGTCAGGGTTCACGCTTGCGTAAGGATGCTGGATATGTCAAAATTAACGGTAAGTCTATCATCGACTTGGTATTGATGCCTATCTCAGAGGTAACAGAGTTTTTTGAAAAACTGGAGCTTCCTGACTACCAAATGGAATTGTCGAAACGTATTGTTCAAGAAATCCAAAACCGATTAGATTTCATGAGTCGTGTGGGTTTGGGATATTTGACACTCAATCGCCTTACTTCGACTTTATCGGGTGGTGAATTTCAGCGTATCAAATTGGCGACATCGTTGGGAAGTGCCCTTGTAGGCTCAATGTACATTTTAGATGAACCTTCGATTGGCTTGCACCCACGCGATACGCAACGCTTGGTATCTGTCTTAGAATCGCTAAGAGATTTGGGAAATACCGTGATTGTGGTAGAGCACGAAGAAGAAGTCATGCGTGTGGCCAACCAAATCATTGATATCGGCCCTGATGCGGGGAGTCATGGTGGGCAACTCGTATTTCAAGGAAATTACGAACAATTGAGCGACGCACAAGTCACTCAACTACAAAGTCATACGATTAATTTCTTGACAGGAAAAGATAGTATTCCTGTGCCAAAGTTTCGCAGAAAAGCTACTGCTTTTATAGATATCAAAGGTGCCAGAGAAAATAATCTTAAAAACTTAGATGTCAAATTTCCATTAGGGGTACTCACGGTGGTAACAGGTGTAAGTGGTTCTGGGAAATCGACGCTTATTCGTAAAGTGTTATTTCCTGCTTTGGGAAGACACTTAGGAACCTTTACCGAAGATACGGGCAAGTTTACAGAATTGAGTGGTAGCCTCAACCGAATAGAAGCAGTTGAAATGATTGACCAAAATCCAATTGGTAAATCTTCCCGTTCAAACCCTGTTACCTATATCAAGGCATACGACCAAATTCGTTTGTTGTATTCAGAACAAGCTATTTCGAAAAACCGTGGATATAAACCAGCGCATTTTTCGTTCAACGTGGACGGCGGACGTTGTGAAACTTGCCAAGGCGAAGGCGAAGTAACAATCGAAATGCAGTTTATGGCAGATGTGCGCCTCAAATGTGAATCTTGTGGAGGGAAGCGTTTCAAACAAGAAATTTTAGACGTAAAATACCAAGAAAAAGATATTGCCGAAATCTTGGATATGACTGTCGATGAGGCCATAGATCTTTTCTCAAAAGAAGACCCAAAATTGGCAGATAAACTAATTCCATTACAAGAAGTAGGATTAGGTTATATCAAACTGGGACAATCTTCAAGTTCACTTTCGGGTGGCGAGGCACAACGTGTCAAATTGGCGAGTTTCTTGGGAAAAGGAAATTCGAGTAAAGGCAAGACCCTCTTTATTTTTGATGAACCAACGACAGGTTTGCACTTTCACGACATTAAAAAACTCTTGAAAGCCATCAACGCACTCGTCGAGCAAGGCGATTCGGTGATTATTATCGAGCACAACATGGAAGTCATCAAGTCGGCAGACTATATCATTGACCTTGGTCCAGAAGGTGGCAATCAAGGCGGATATATAACCTTTGTAGGCACTCCCGAAGAAATGGTGAAAGAAGGAAACAGCTTTACGGCTACATTTTTGAAAGAGAAATTATAAGCGTGTGTTATAGTATTTGCAAATACTAGAGAACTTATTAAATGGTACAGAACTGCTTATAGTTGGTATTATTTCTTTAGGCTCTGTTTTTGCAAATACTTAGACCTCATTTGGTATTCACAACCGATTTTAGCTCGTCAGTCTCGAACAGAAGCTGCATTTGAGTCATAGCTGTTTTAGGATTATCCAAATCAAAAGCTTTCAGTTTACTTGCATTTTCTATGGCATTCTTCAATTTGGGCTTTAATTTCAAATAAATATCATGGTCTTGTTTGGTAAAATATTTACTGGTTTTTTCATAATCAGGTAAATATTTCTTAAGCTGTTTTAAAGCTCCATCACAAGTGTCATAATACCTGCTTGTCATTTCAAAATGTAGTAGTAACCAAAACTCTAAGCATAGGTTATTGATAATTAGGCTTCCCTTTAAAGGTGTAAGTGATTGATTATCAAGTATTTTTATTAAAAATTAATCCCCGAAAATGCACAAATTTGGCATATTTCGGGGATTTTTGTATTTTAGTTGTGCGACCAAATTAAAATACTTATGCAATATACACTTTTTCCTCTTGATTCTCCAAATTTCACTAAATTGTATTTATTCAAGAATAATACAGATTTAGGTTCTATTTATCAGACTATAGATTGGTCATCTTTAGTAAAGCTTCTTCCTGAGAAAAAAACCTTGGTAGGAGCTCCTTCGTGGCTTCCGCCACAAGGTTACTTTGGACTTATGTTTCTTAAACATTATCTAAAAATTAGTGATGAAAAATTACTGGAACGATTCAATACTGATTGGGCGATTCAGATGTTTTGCGGTACTTTACTATCTGATAATGAAATGATTAGGGATAATTCTTTTGTATCAAGGGTACGAGGATATCTTGGAAAATATGTTGATTTTGAAGAGTTTCAGCACAAAATAATTGAGAACTGGAAAGACGAAATTCCAGATAAAAATATCCTTTTAGAGGATGCAACCTGCTATGAAGTTTATCTTCGTTTTCCGACTGATGTCAAGCTTATTTGGGAATCCTGTGAATGGTTATGGGCAAAGCAAATTCCAGCAATTTGTAAGCTAAATAAGCTAAAAGAACCACGTTCAAAGTTCAAAGAGCAGCGCAAAAAACATTTAACCTATAGTAAACTTCGTAAGAAATCACATCAGAAAACTAAGGCAAGAAAACGAGCAAGTTTACGCTTATTATTGAAGGGGATTACTGAATTTCAGCAAATTCTTAATGAAACAAAAGCAGTTGATTTAAGTCCGCAAGATGCCCGAATTTTTAAAACGATTAAGGTAGTTTATCAACAACAAAAGCATCATTTGGACAGCCCCAAAGCTAAAATTTCGGACCGAATTGTAAGCATTTACAAGCCCTACATCAGA
>NZ_JBMLSD010000003.1:0-34951 GCF_049240685.1 Flectobacillus sp. | reverse complement strand
GCGACATGAGATAAGATATAAGCTTTAGGTTATAAAGCCCTAGGCATTAGGCAAAATTTTTTATTCATTAGCTCAATAAAAAAGCTGTGTGCGACATGAGACAAGATATAAGCTCGGAGGTATATCTTACTCGAAGCATACAGCTTTTTTATTTTCCCTGTGTCACATCAAAATAAAGTACTTCAACGGTTAGATGATTCAGTAATTGTTGTGTTCTTTCGGGGCGGGCATCTGTCAAAAAAACCTGCTGGAATGTTCCATCCACCATCATATTGATTAGTTGCTGAATACGTCTGTCATCGAGCTTATCAAAAATATCATCGAGTAATAATATCGGTTGAAAACCCTTTTCAAGAGCCAAAAGCTCAAATTGAGCTAATTTTAGCGCAATTACATACGATTTTTGCTGACCTTGCGAGCCGTATTTTTTGAGAGGGAAAGCATTAATTTCAAACGAAAAATCATCTTTGTGGATTCCGAGGGTGGTTCTTTGTGCCGCCAAATCTCTTTGACGATTTTTGTTGAAATCATTTCTAAAAGTGTCAGCGTCTACGTCGGTTTCATACACGAGTCGTACTTCCTCCCTACTTTCTGAAAGATTAGCATAATGTTTTTGGAAGATTGGGGTAAATTTCGACAAAAACGCTGCTCTTTTTTTCTGTAACTCTATTCCACATTCGATAATTGGTTCAGAGTAGATATCTAATAAATCAGCATCAAAATAGTTTTTTTCTGAAAACTGTTTTAGTAAAGCATTTCTTTGTAATAAAACCTTATTGTATTTAAGAAGCGTTTCAAGGTATTCGCGGTCAATCTGTGCAATAACACCATCAAAAAACTTTCTTCTTTCCTCACTCCCATCTCTTACAATATCGGTATCGTTGGGCGAAATCAACACGACTGGATAGAGTCCAATATGTTCTGAAATTTTCTCATACGGCTTTTTATCGTGTAGGACTGCCTTCTTTTGACCTTTTTGAAAAGAACAGGTTATTTGCACATCTGCTTTTTCTCCACCAACAAATAGCCCATCAATTATCATAAAATCAGCTTCGTGACTAACGCACAGGGCATCTTGTGTACTAACTGAACTTTTGGTTAAAGCCAAAAAGTAAATAGCATCAAGCAAATTGGTTTTACCGCTACCATTTTCACCCACAATACAATTGACACGATTAGAAAACTTAAAATCGCCAAAGTCGTAGCTTTTGAAGTTTGTGAGACTGATACTTTGTAAATACATATTTGGATGAGTAAGAAAGCTTAGGTAATTGACTTTAATAAAAGGATAAAATGCAAAAGACAACATGCTTGTGGCGAAATGATATTGTATCTAACGCCGAACAATATCTAATACAAAGCTGTTTAGATTTAGGCTTTAGTTCTGATACCTGTCAGGTAAATAGCCAATAAAGTTGTTTATAACTAATAATCAAGAGTCTATTGCGATATTTTTTTGGTCGGTTCTTGGTTTTGTACTAATTTCGCATTGCAAATTAACGCCTGTTTCGGGGGATTACAAAATCCTGTGTAGCCCACAATGGGATAGCAGTTCCAGGTGAGCAAGAGCGAATAAGACGTTTATTTTATTCCCTCATTTACTTAATCGTAAGATTCAACGTAAGTTAATCACTCATTCACTCATTTTGAAAAATGGCAAAGAAAGCTGAAAACAAAGTAAAATACTCGAAAGAGACCTACATGTACTGGTACGAGTCAATGATGCTTCAACGTAAATTTGAAGAGCGTACAGGACAGTTGTATGGTCAGCAAAAGATTCGTGGTTTTTGCCACCTTTACATCGGACAAGAGGCTTGTTCTTCTGGAGCAGCATCGGCACTTCGTGAAGGCGACAAATATATAACAGCTTATCGTGACCATGGTATTCCATTGGCGTTGGGTTCGGACCCAAACACTATCATGGCTGAAATGTTCGGAAAAGCTACTGGTATTTCGAAAGGTAAAGGTGGTTCTATGCACATTTTCGATAAATCAGTTGGTTTTGTAGGTGGTCATGGTATTGTAGGTGCTCAAATCCCGCTTGGAGCTGGTTTGGCATTTGCTGAAAAATATAACAAAACAGGTAATCTTTGTATTTGTTACTTTGGTGACGGTGCTGTTCGTCAAGGTGCATTACACGAGGCCTTCAATATGGCTATGACATGGAAGCTACCCGTAATCTTTGTTGTAGAAAACAACGGATATGCGATGGGTACTTCGGTTACTCGTACCTCAAACGTTACAGATCTTTATACAATTGGTGAGGCCTACGACATGCCATCAGAGCCAGTTGATGCAATGAGCGTAGAAGCAGTTCATGAGGCAGTTTCTCGTGCAGCTGAGCGTGCTCGTGCAGGTGAAGGTCCAACTTTCTTAGAATTCAAAACTTACCGTTATAGAGGTCACTCTATGTCTGACCCTCAGAAGTACCGTACTAAAGAGGAAGTGGAGGCATACAAAATGCGTGACCCAATCGAGCAAGTTAGACAAGCCATCTTAGAAAACGCATTTGCTACAGAAGAAGATTTGGCTGCTATCGATGCTAAAATCAAGGCAAGAGTTGAAGAGTCTGTTAAATTTGCAGAAGAATCACCTTGGCCAGATGCTTCTGAAGCATACAAAGATGTGTATGTTGACGAATATCCATTCCCAGTAGAATAATCATCTTGTATGATAAAAGCCCCAATAGTTTTACGTGAGTAAAGTTATTGGGGCTTTTTTATTTCGTCTCAACAAACCGTTTTATGATTGAAAGATACCTTCAAATAATTCTGGTTTGAAACCTACCGAAATAATCTCCTCTTTTTCTAAAACAGGACGCTTGATTACAGAGGTTTGTTCCATCATCAATTGGATTGCCGAAGCAGTATCTGTTGCTTTTTGACTTTCGTCTAGTTTTTTCCAAGTGGTTCCTGCTTTATTCACAAGGGTTTCCCAAGGATATTTTTCTAACCAAGCTTCTAACTTTTCCTGAGAGATTCCCTCCTTTTTGAAATTATGGAATTCAAAAGGAATATCATGTTCCTTAAGCCAAGTAAGGGCTTTTTTTACCGTATCACAATTCGGTATTCCGTATACTTTGTACATGGGGTGTTTTTTTTATATGAAAATTTACTTCCAGATGATATAGTCCATCAATAGAGTTTTTTAGGCAAGGACAAAAGACAACTCACCACTCCGCACTCAAAACTTCGCACTCTATTTACTTTCCTTCCAACAATTTCTTCAATCCAAACATTTCGTCTCTTAGGCGAGCGGCTGCAATAAAGTCGAGTTCTTTGGCTGCTTTATCCATTTCATTCTGTACTTTCTTAATTTGTGCTTCAATTTCGGGTTTGGACATATAAGCCAACACTGGGTCAGCAGCCAATTGCACATCCTGGGGTTCAACATAGTAATTAGTCTTTGTTGGTTTGCCCATAACATCGGCAATAGAGGTTTGTTCGATGATAGCTTGTTTCGAGCGAAGTATAGTTTTGGGTGTAATACCATGCTCAAAGTTATACTCCATTTGGATAGCTCTGCGTCTTGTAGTTTCATCAATGGCTTTTTGCATAGAACCCGTAATACGGTCGGCATACATAAGTACTTTCCCTTGGTCATTTCTAGCCGCACGACCAATTGTTTGAATTAATGAGCGAATATCTCTTAAGAAACCTTCTTTGTCGGCGTCCATAATGGCTACCAATGACACCTCTGGCAAATCCAAACCCTCACGCAAAAGGTTTACTCCAACCAATACATCAAATACGCCAAGTCTGAGTTCTCTTAAAATTTCGACACGCTCCAAGGCTTTCACCTCCGAGTGGATATATCTACATTTGATACCCACTCTCTCCATATATTTTGAAAGTTCTTCTGCCATTCGTTTGGTAAGTGTGGTTACCAGCACTCTTTCTTCCCTTTCAATTCTTATGTGTACTTCTTCCAACAAATCATCAATCTGATTCAAACTTGGTCGTACTTCTATTTCTGGGTCGAGCAAACCTGTTGGACGAATGATTTGTTCTACAACAACCCCTTCCGAACGACGAAGTTCGTAGTCGGCTGGGGTTGCACTTACAAAAATGCTTTGTCTACTAATGTCTTCAAACTCTTGGAAGGTTAGTGGTCGGTTATCCATCGCACTTGGCAAACGGAAACCATAGTCCACCAATGACTCTTTTCTTGAGCGGTCGCCACCCCACATAGCTCTGATTTGTGGAATGGTTACATGACTTTCGTCTATTACTAATAAAAAGTCTTCAGGGAAAAAGTCTAATAAGCAGAAGGGTCTTTGTCCTGCTTGTCTTCTATCAAAATATCTTGAGTAATTTTCGATACCTGAACAATAGCCCAACTCGCGCATCATCTCCATATCAAACTCGGTTCTTTGTTTGATTCTTTCAGCCTCAGCCATTCGACCTTCTTTTTCAAAGAATTTGATTTGCCCAACTAAGTCATCTTGGATTTCGTTGATGGCGCGCATCAGTACATCTCTACCTGTGACAAACAAATTGGCAGGGAAGATGGCTACCATTTTTTCGTCAGACAACTTCTTGCCTGAAATGGGGTCTATGCGTTGGATAGCCTCAATCTCATCGCCGAAGAAGATAATACGATAGCCAAAGTCAGCATAGGGTACGTAGATATCTACCGTGTCACCTTTTACCCGAAAATTGCCTCTTTGAAATTCTGCTTCGGTTCTTGAGTAAAGGATTTCTACTAAACGAAACAAAAACTGGTTTCGGGAAATAATTTCGCCTACAGCAATACGTAAGATACTTTTTCGATACTCTTCTGGGTTGCCCATACCATAAATGCAAGAAACTGACGCAACCACAATGATATCTCTTCGGCCAGACATAAGCGATGAAGTCGTCGAGAGACGAAGCTTGTCAATTTCTTGATTGATTGCAAGGTCTTTTTCTATATAAGTATTCGTGGTGGCAATGTATGCTTCGGGCTGATAGTAGTCATAATATGAAATGAAGTATTCTACTGCATTGTTAGGAAAAAACTGTTTAAATTCTCCATAGAGCTGGGCCGCCAGTGTTTTGTTGTGACTCAAGATTAACGTTGGCTTATTAACTTGAGCAATAGTATTGGCAACGGTAAATGTTTTACCCGACCCCGTTACTCCTAATAGCGTTTGCGCTTGTTCTCCATTTTGTATTCCTTCTACCAACTGCGCGATAGCTTTTGGCTGGTCGCCAGTAGGCTGATATTCTGAACAAAGTTGAAATTCCATTCCGCTTGATTTTTATGTATAAAATTAAGTGTAATCTAATAATAAGCCAATCGAATCCCTTAAAATATAATATCCCCTTCAATCATAACGACAAAGAAAAGGCTTTGGTTTCGGACTTGTAATCCCAAATATTTAATACACCTATCACTCAAAACCCAACAGAGTATTAATAGGTATTTTGTACTTTTCTGAATAAAATCAATTTCCTCATTCTATGAAAAGAAAATTTTTAAAAACTTGTCTAACAGTACTTTGCGGTGGAGTTCTTGGTTTAACTACATCGAGTGCCCAACAATATCAAGCCAATTGGGCTTCGATTGATTCACGTCCTATTCCTAGCTGGTTTGAAGATGCCAAATTCGGAATCTTTATTCATTGGGGGCTATTTTCGGTACCCGCTTGGGGACCTACCGCCAAGAACAATGTCGGTATTTATGATCGATATTCGGAATGGTATTGGCAAACCTTAACTAATTCTAAAAGACCTGGGTATGCTTCTACCCTAGCCTTTCATGAAAAAGCTTTTGGAAAAGATGTTAAGTATCAAGATTTTGCCAAAGGATTTACTTGCGAAATGTATGAGCCAAACGACTGGGCAAATATTTTTGAAAATGCTGGTGCTAAATATGTAGTCCTCACTTCCAAGCATCACGAAGGATATACGCTTTGGCCAAGTGCTCAGGCTTGGAATTGGAATGCCGTAGATTTGAACCCTCATCGTGATATTGCGGGTGATTTGACAAAGGCAGTAAAAGGTAAAGGCTTACGTATGGGTTTTTATTATTCCTTATATGAATGGTTTAATCCTTTATACAAAAAGGATGTGGATGCTTATGTGACTTCGCACATGATTCCACAAATGAAAGATTTGGTGACGCGATATACTCCAGATATTTTGTGGACGGACGGCGAGTGGGATCATCCTTCCGAAAAATGGAAAAGTACGGAGTTTTTGGCATGGCTTTATAATGATTCGCCATCAAAAGCTGAGGTGGTCGTAAATGACCGTTGGGGAAAAGAAACTCGAAGCAAACACGGAGGAATTTATACTACCGAATATGATTTGGTACATGATGCCAATTCGAGTACTATGGAAATAGCTCATCCTTGGGAAGAATGCCGAGGTATTGGTTCTTCTTTTGGCTATAATAGAAATGAAAATTTAGAAGACTATTCCTCTTCTAAACAGTTGATAGATATTCTGATTGATAAAGTTGCTCGTGGAGGAAACTTGTTGCTAAACGTAGGCCCAACAGCCGATGGACGTATTCCTGTGATTATGCAACAGCGCTTGGCAGATATGGGAAAATGGTTGAAAATTAACGGAGAAGCTATTTATGGTACTCGTAAATGGGAAAAATCACCGAAAGTTACTCCTGAGACTAAGGTTTTCTTTACCAAGAAAAATAAAGATTTATATGTGCTATTGACTCAATGGAAAAATATGCCTGTTACCATCGAGGGTGTTTCGGGCGGTACAGTAAGTATGTTGGGATACAACGGAGCTATTAAAGTTCAGAAAAAAGGAAATACGCTGACCATAACGCCTCCTGCTCTTACGCCCGATGTCAATCCAAGTGAATATGCTTGGGTCTTTAAGATTTCGGGTGCATTATAAAAAATAAAAACCCGAAGGCTACAAGCTAACGGGTTTCTGGTTTCACTCTCAAAATTAAATTTTGAATCTTCGACTTGAACATTATTTGTTCAATTACAGCCTTTTTGCCTCTTCCCAATACACATCCATTTCGGCTAGGGTCATATCTTGTAAGGTTTTACCTTGTTCTTTCGCTCTTGATTCAATATGCTGGAATCGCTTGATGAACTTTTTGTTGGTTCTTTCCAAAGCTGATTCAACATTGATATTGATAAATCTTGCGTAATTGACCAATGAAAATAATAAATCCCCAAATTCTGCTTCGGCCTTTTCTGAATCAATCGTTGATTTTTCAACAACGTTAAACTCAGCTTTGAATTCTTGCATTTCTTCTTCGACTTTCTCCCAAACCTGTTCTTTTTCCTCCCAGTCGAAGCCAGCTCCACGAGCTTTTTCCTGAATACGCATGGCCTTTACTAAAGCAGGAAGCGATTTTGGTACACCAGCCAACACCGATTTGTTGCCCTCTTTCATCTTAAGTGCTTCCCAATTTTGCTTAACTTGCTCCTCGGTTTCTGCTTTTACATCACCATAAATATGTGGATGACGGAAAATCAATTTTTCACAAAGACCATTCAGAACATCTGCAATATCAAAAGTATTGGTTTCAGAAGCAATTTTTGAATAAAAAACCATGTGAAGCATTATGTCGCCAATTTCTTTTTTGATTTCTGGCATATCTCCTTCTACGATGGCATCCGAAAGCTCGTAGGTTTCTTCAATCGTCAAATGACGCAACGAATCGATGGTTTGTTTTTTATCCCAAGGACACTGCTCTCTCAACTCATCCATGATTGTTAAGAGGCGGTCAAATGCCATCAATTGTTCTTTTCTTCTTTCGGGTAAAGCTTCAAATTCCATCCTTTCCTGTTCCCAATACGTTTGTTGTGCTTACAAAGTTAGTGAAAGTTATTTATAAAATCCCCAATGTATAATAGGACTTTTTGGGTTTTGTAGTAATAATACTCAAAAAAATATACATTTTCTCGTTGGTTAGATACAAAAAAGAGGGCATCGCCAAGCAACGCCCTCTTTTTTGTATCTAATTTACTGTATTAGAAGCTCTTCCATTTAATAGCGCAACCAACAGCTTTGGTATTATTTACCATTACTGGGCGTCCGGCCAATAGATTATTAACAGCATCTTCAACAAACTTTTTGTTTACTGCACTGGCATCCTGCGTATTGTCGTCTATGGCACCAATGTACTGTACCGTAAATCTGTCTCCTTCTTTTTTGAGTACAAAGCACGATGGCGTTCTGGTTGCACCAAAAGCTTTGGCTACTTCTTGTGTTTCATCTTGCAAATACGGAAATGTAAAACCTTTACTTGGTGCTGTCAGTCTCATATTGGCAAATGAATCTTCTTCGTAAGCATTGGGGTCGTTTGGATTAATCGCAATCACTGGATATCCTTTTGACGCAAACTTGTTGTGCAAATCTACAATCCTTGCATCGTAGGCCTTTGAAAATGGGCAGTGATTGCAAGTAAAGACTACAATGTATCCTTTTACATTACGATTGTCGCTCAAGGATAACATGCGACCATCAATATTTTTTAGTTGAAAATCGCTAACAGTTTGACCAATGTTGTAGCCAGATTGGGCATTAACAGTGCCAGTATTCGCCAAAAGTATGATGATAAAGAACAAACAATTGGCGAAAAGGGCTTTTTTGATGATATGATGAATAACTGATTTCATTTTAGATAATGTATTAAAAAGGGTACAAAATAGTACAAAATGCCACACAAATGTATAATTACTACAAGATAATTATCAGAATTTAAAAATCTGACAGGTTGTGAAAGGATTGTGACGTGCTACATGTGTGAAAAAACGTGGATAAACAGTGCTATAATTACACTGCAAATACGTAAGAATAAAAGACTTAGTTCATTTTTGATTGAGTATTTTATATTAAAACGTAAGACTAATTAAAAAGGTACTGTTTAGGAAAAAATATTTACTAAACGGTCTGTTACAGAACCAATGATTCGATAAAATAGCTGCCAAATGCGAAGTACTCGTGCACAAGTATCTAAAGTTTTGATTTTTAGTAGCTTATATTTTCAAAAAAGTCCTTGCAAGATTTCGCAAATTCAAAATCTCTTGTTAAATTTGCGTCCCTTTTAGGGGCAAATGGAATTTGTCAAACCCTCTAATTAGCTTCAATAAATCCATTTGCTTGAAATATAGCTAGTTAGTTTAAAAATACAATACAATGTACGCAATCGTAGAAATCGCTGGTCAGCAATTTAAAGTTGAGAAAGACCGTTACCTTTACACGTATCGTTTGGCGGGTGAGGAAGGCGCTGCACTAGTTTTTGACAAGGTTCTTCTTGTTGACAATGACGGAGATATCAAAGTAGGTGCTCCAACCGTTGAAGGTGCAACTGTATCAGGTAAAATTTTGGCTCACGTTCGTGGCGAAAAAGTTATCGTTTTCAAAAAGAAACGTCGTAAAGGCTATCAAAAACAAAACGGTCACCGTCAAGACTTGACAAAAGTTTTAATCGAAGGTATTACATTCTAATTAAGCCTTAAGTTATTAGTTAACAGACTTTTGGTTTAAGTCGTATTATTCATAACTTAACGTAAAAACATTACAAAAAAATGGCACACAAGAAAGGTGTAGGTAGTTCGAAGAACGGCCGTGAGTCACACAGCAAACGCTTGGGCGTTAAAATTTACGGTGGTCAACCTGCTATTGCTGGTAATATCATCGTTCGTCAAAGAGGTACAGCACACAACCCAGGTAAAAACGTAGGTATCGGTAAAGACCATACTTTGTTTGCTTTGGTTAGTGGTACAGTACAATTCAAAAAAGGTTTCAAAGGTCGTTCTTACATAGACGTTGTTCCTGCTGAAGCTTAATAACGAATTTGTCCATAAAAAAAGGATGCTTGTGTCACAAGCATCCTTTTTTATTTTAATGCATTTATTTCGTCTGATTCTATTATGATGGTACGCTGAAGAAAAGATTCTTTAGAGGCTTTGACTAGCATTTTGGCTATTTTGTCCGCCGATACGCCTCTATATTTTCTTAATGAACCTATCAAAAGGGGGCTAAATATACTATCGAGGGCCATACCGATTTTTTCTCCCAATCTAAACTCCTCTCTATTGCCTATGATGAGCGAAGGTCTTACGCAAACGAGTTTTCCAAAACCAAGTTTATTTAGCTTTTGCTCCAGTTCCCCTTTGGTTTTTAGGTAAAAATTGGAGGAATGGGCATCTGCTCCTATCGAAGAAACCAAAATATATTCTTCAAACCCATTTCTTTTGGCGATTTCAGCTATTTTTAATGGAATCGCACAGTCAATCAAATATTGCTTTTCTTTGCTTCCTGCCTTTTTGAGAGTGGTTCCCATAGCGCAGAACAGTACATCGCCTTTTACAAGACTTATATCGGGTTGCTCAAAATCAAAGATAATTTGTTCGAGCTTGGAAGAATTAAAATCCATAGTCTTTCTTACTAGCAACGTTACTTTGCTGAAGTAATCATCTAATAAGAGCTGTTGTGTGAGAGTTTTGCCAACCAAACCTGTCGCACCAATAACCAATGCATGTTTCATTATCCTAAGAGATTCCATTTGATTCCCCATTTTGCTAAGCGGTACAAAATGGATACTCTAAGTACCCCTAAACCATATTTTGAACTTCTCATAAAGTTAATTGAAGAAGCTTCTTCAAAATATTTGGTGGGGCATGTTACTTCTCCAATTTCAAAACCGTGCCAAAAGATTTGAGCAATCATTTCGTTATCAAAAACAAAATCATCATCGCAACGTTCAAATGGTACTTTTTCGAGTACAGCTCTCGAAAATGCACGATAACCTGTATGGTATTCAGAAAGTTTTTGACCTAACAATACATTCTGGAAAAACGTTAAAAATCTATTTGCTATGTATTTGTACATGGGCATACCTCCTTTTAGTGCGCCCATACCCAAAATGCGTGATCCAAAAACTACAGGATAGAGCTCGTTACCTATAATCGAAATCATAGCGGTAAGAAGCATTGGAGTGTATTGGTAATCAGGGTGTAACATAATGACAATATCGCCACCCAATTCTAATGCTTTGTTATAACAGGTTTTTTGATTACCGCCATAACCTTTGTTTTTATCATGGCGAATAACATGTTTTATACCAAGTGATTTTGCTACATCTACGGTGTTATCTGGGCTGTGGTCGTCTACTAAAATTACCTCATCGACAAGGTCGAAAGGAATTTCACGATATGTTCGTTCTAACGTTAATGATGCCTTGTAAGCAGGCATAACAACGATAACTTTTTTGTTATTATACATTTTTAATCAATTTTCTATGAATCAATAATTGAGTCAAATTTAACGTAAAATAGTGACAAAAATATCTGAAAATCAATGCCATTATACCCGCAATGGCTCGTGTGAGTCTCTTAGATTGCAAGTGTCAGATATTAGAATGTCTAAATGTTTGGCAATTTAAGATTTTACTAAATTTTAAACAAAATCAAAGCCAAACTTATATTTATCATTTGCTTGTTGGCAATTCATGTATCTTTGTGTTTTTTTACCTTTTGTCATGTCTTTCATAACAGACTCCTCATCACAGAGGTGTTATGGTTTATGATAATTCTTTGTTTTTTAGGGTATTGCCCATAAAATCTATTGATTGAATTTGATAAAGGTTTATCGCTTCTTTAATTGTTAATTTGAATTTACGGAGTTGTAAGGCTCTCTAAAAATATTTTTACGTGATCGATTATTCTCTTCAAAACATCCTTAAGACTTATACTAAACGCTTGACAAACTTGAGCGCCAAAAACAAGTCTTTGGTGTTGTTGAACCTTCCCAGTGAGCAATTTATAGATTTACATGAGCTTGATTTTGTACAAAATCAAGCATCATTTACTTTGATTGAGCAGCTTATTGCTCAAAAAAGTGCTATTTCGCTTTGTGATACCCTCGACCCTCGCAACGCCAGAGTGAATGAAGTGAGTAAGCGACTGAAAAAGATAGCTCGTACCGAAAAGTTTATCGAAGATGAACGTGGTGCCAAAGATTTATATGTGGGTTATCCTATTGTTAAAGGCAAACTGTTGGATGGTACCGTTGTGAGATGCCCTTTGTTGTTTTTTCCAGTGACCCTAATTCAAAAAGCACAAAGATTATCCTTGAATTCTAGTACCGATACTGGTTCTGGAATCAAATGGCATCTTCAACGTCGAGATGAACCTGTAACTTTTAATCGTAGTTTTTTACTTGCCTATTCGTATTTTAATGAAATTAAAATTTTCGATAATTTCTTAGAATACACTTTTGAGGATTTTTCAAAAACGTCTCTCGAGTTTAGAACTCAACTCTATGAATTACTGAAGGTTTCGCCACTAAATGTAAATTTTAATCAAGAACTTTTTAGTAATCAATTGCAGTATTTTGAGAAAAGTACCAAAGCGGATTTAGAACAACTCGAACGGAATGGTGAGTTAAAGTTGTATCCTCAGGCTGTACTCGGTATTTTTCCACAAGCAGGGTCTTTTCTTGTTCCAGATTATGAGTTTTTAATCGAAGAATCTCAAAGTAATCATATTGGATTATTTCGAGAAGGCGAAGCTCAATGGCTGCATGCACATTCGAGCTTAGTGCAACCATCGAGATTTCGAGAGGAAAAACTTCTCACTCCTCTTTCGATTGATGCCTCTCAAGAAGAAGTTATTCGCGAAGTAAAACTTGGAAAATCTCTTGTAGTTCAAGGGCCTCCCGGCACTGGGAAGTCTCAGTTAATCTGTAATTTGGTGGCCGACTTTACCGCTAGAGGCAAATCGGTGCTTGTTGTGTCGCAAAAACGTGCAGCCTTAGATGTCGTTTATGAGCGCCTCAAACAAATGGGGATGGAGCATTTTGTGGGAAGTGTGCATGACTTTAAAAATGATAGAAAAGCTCTTTACAATCAGATTTTGCACCAAATTGAGCAGATTGATTATTACAAAAAGCTCAATTACAGCCTAGATAGTATTTTTCTTGAGCGAAGTTTTGACCAAGAATCTCGTAAAATCGACAAAATTGTGGAAGAACTAGAGTCATTTAAGAAGGCTTTATTTGATACTTCTTTCTGTGGTGCTTCTATCAAAGAACTATATCTTACTTCGTCTTTAGAAAAGCCTTATGTTGCACTAGGTGACTTTTTTCAAGACTATCGTTTGGATTGCCTAGATGATTTTTTGACTCGATTCAAAAAGTATTGTCAGTATACTCGCTTATTCCGTCATGATTCTATAGGAAAGCATTTTTGGAATCAGCGAAAACGATTTAATAGCTTTACTTTTTCTGATATTAAGCATCTTCAAAAAGTTGTTTCTGATACCTTAAAAGTAACTCAACATACCTTTTTGACTTTAGAAAGCCTGCTTGAAAGCAAGATTCAGTACGATGATTTAAAGAACTTGCTCGAAGAACGAGATACCATTAGTCAAATTAGGCTCATTTTATCTTCTTCAAGTTATTTTGATGCGCTTCGATACAGAAAACAACAAAAACTGAAGATTAGGCCATTAGAGTTTTCTCAGCTTTTTGAACAAATCAAAGCAATTTTTGGTGCAGAAGGGATTGAAACAACCCTCGACTCCTCGGCCCTAAAACCCTTTCAGAATAAATTATTAGAAGCACTCGATGCCAAATCGAATGCGCTAGGTGGGATGGTTTGGTCACTCTTTTCTAAACAGAAAAGAGATATTCAGGAGCTCGTGTTAGCCAATGGGCTAACTTTATCGAACGAAGATTTAATGCGTTTACAAGCCCGCATCCAAAATCGTATTGCTTTGGAGCATTGGTGGATAGAACATGGCGATTTGTTTTTTGTAAAAGGAAGTACCCTCTCCAATGCCGAAAGACCCGTCTGGCTTGGGAAAGGTTTTAGATGGTTTGAACGACATTTTGAGATGATGCAGAGTGCTATTCAGGCTGATATCCTTTGGCAAGATACCCATTTAAGCTTACTAGTAGACTATTCTTATTTTGATTACCAGCAGTTCAAGAATTTACTCGAAGATTTGACGTCTTCACTTGAGGAATATTCGGGGCAAAATCTCTCAGCTCAACCTTATTTGTCTGAAAATCAGATAGAGTTATTATCTACGCTCAAGGCCTCAGAAACTACAGAAGTGTTGGGGTATTTGGAGGAACATTTTGATTTGATGTTAGAAGCTGATGAGATTCATCGTTCTTTTTCTTCCAGAGAGATGGACTTGATAAGTTTGCTTGAAAAGTCTTCTGGTCTCGACGATTCTCCTATAGAGCTGTTTCTTAATAGCTTAAAGATTGCTTGGATTGATGCCATTGAGCAACAATACCCCATTTTGAGGGGAGCTAGCACGCCTAAATTACAACAGCTTGAGAATGAATTGCAAGCAGCTATTGCTCAAAAACAGCATTTGAGTAAAGAAATTTTACAATTAAGATTACGTGAAAAAACCTATCAGTCCCTCGAGGTTAATAGGCTTCAAAATGTGACTACTTACCGAGATTTGAAGCATCAGGTTTCAAAAAAACGTAAGATTTGGTCTATCCGTAAACTTATTGCCGAACTCTCTGACGAAGTCTTCAATTTAATCCCTTGTTGGTTAGCTTCTCCCGAGACTGTTTCTGCGATTTTTCCATTAACCACTCAAAATCTTGCCGTTTCGGAGAAAAATAGTACAGGGTTTCATCCTATAATGTTTGATTTAGTCATTTTTGATGAAGCTTCCCAATGTTACGCCGAACAGGGAATCCCTTCAATTTTTAGGGGAAAACAAACAGTTATCGCTGGTGATTCCAAACAATTACAGCCTTCAGATTTGTATCGTATTCGTTTTGAAGACGAGCATGAAGATATTCCTGCTTTAGAAGTCGATTCATTCTTGGATTTAGGATGTCAATTTTTACCACAAATGCAGTTGCGTGGACATTATCGAAGTCGCTCGCTAGATTTGATTGATTTTTCTAATCGGTATTTTTACCAAAACTCGCTTCAACTTTTGCCAAGATTTGAAGACATGAACGACAGTGATCCCTCGATTGAGTATATTCAGGTATCAGATGGTATATGGAATAATCACTCAAATGCCGTTGAAGCTGATGTTATTTTGACCTTGGTAAAAGAATTACGGGCAAATACACCTGATAAATCCATAGGAATCGTAACTTTCAATTATCGTCAGCAAGTTTATATTCAGGATTTGTTGGAGCAGCATTTGCATGCTCAAGAGAAATTGACTAAAAATGGGCAAGAGCCTATTTTTATTAAGAATATAGAAAATGTTCAAGGCGACGAGAGAGATATTATTATTTTCTCGGTAGGTTATGCTCCTGATGCTACAGGGCGTTTTACGATGAACTTTGGTGCCCTAAATATGTCTGGAGGTGAAAACCGCCTAAATGTGGCTATAACACGTGCTAGGGAGCAAATTTATGTTATTACAAGTATTGCTCCTGAGCAATTGAAAGTAGATGATGCCACGCATGAAGGACCTAAATTATTAAAACAGTATTTGGAGTATGCTCGTCGAGTTTCGGAAGGATTGTATTCTCCTCAGCCTCTGGTATCCAAAAACTATTGGGCTGAATGGCTCTTGAAAGAACAATTAAGCAAGAAAGTAGTTTCGTTCGTAAAAGAACTTCCTTTCGCTGATTTAACAATTAAATCTTCGCAACAATACCAAGGTGTTGTATTGACCGACGATGATTTGTTTCATGATGCTCAATCTGTAAAGGAATCCTTCGCCTATTTGCCATTAGAATTACATCGTAAAGGCTGGAATTTTAGCCGCTATTACAGCCGTCAGCTTTGGAAAAAGGTTATTCCTTGATTTTGAGTTTGAAGGTTTTGAATCTATCACATTGAATCTGCTTCAAAGAGGCAGGTTCAACAAACATTAATTTAACCTTCAAGCTCATGAAAAGTACTTTACTGCATTTGAGAATCCCCTTTTCTTTTTTTTTAATGCCAGTTTATTGGTTTGCGCTTAGCCAATCATCTACTCTACATACCGATAAAGCCATTTTAGTCTTTATCCTTTTACATTTACTGATATATCCTGCCTCAAACGCCTACAATAGCTTTTATGACAAAGACGAGTCTTCCATTGGTGGTTTAGAGAATCCCCCACCCGTAACCAAGGACTTGTATTATACGGCTTGGAGTCTTGATATTGCAGCCATTATTCTAGCTTGGATTTTCGATTCTTGGATTTTGTCGTTGGGTTTGTTTTTATACAGTACCGTATCAAAAGCTTATTCTTATGATAAAGTTCGTTTAAAAAAATATCCAATCATTAGCTGGCTAACTGTCGGTGTGTTTCAAGGAGGATTTACCTATTTGTTAGTATTACAATCAGCGGGACAATTGACTTGGTCGGAATTATTTTCTTCAAATAACCTTTTACCAGCAGTCTTGAGTACTTGTAATCTTTTGGGTTTTTATCCGATGACACAAGTGTATCAGCATGAAGAAGACGCCAAACGTGGCGATTTAACTATCAGTAGACTTTTAGGAATTAGAGGAACATTTTTGTTCACGGCAGGGATTTTCTCTTTAGTTACTGTTGGCTTTTATTTCTTTTTTGCGGGAAAAATGATGATGGGGCTTCCTATTTTTCTTATTTACCTACTGATTTTATCTCCAGTTTTACTTTTTTTCAACTTATGGTTTATTAAAGTTCTAAAAAATGAAACATTCGCAAACTTTAAAAATACGATGATTTTGAATTTTTTGGGTGGAATTTGCTTGAATGCCTTTTTTATCCTGATTTTTCTGAAAAAAAGTTAAGAAATTAGTGTTTTTACAAGAAAATGATAATCAGTAAATTACGGAAACATTATCAAATAATTTAAAAAAAAGTTAAATTTTTTTTCATCAAACACTTGCATAGTAAAATTCTACCCCCTAATTTTGCATCACAATTCAGCGACAAAGTAACGCTGACAACAAAAGAAAATGCGAAAGTAGCTCAGCTGGTAGAGCGCAACCTTGCCAAGGTTGAGGTCGCGGGTTCGAACCCCGTCTTTCGCTCCACTTTGAAGCACCAATCTGGTGCTTTTTAAGTTTAGTAGGTCGGTGAAAATTGACTGAAGCCAGGGTGGTGGAACTGGTAGACACGCAGGACTTAAAATCCTGTGAGCCGCAACGCTCGTACGGGTTCGATTCCCGTCCCCGGTACCACTTCTTAAGAGAGTAATCAGCATTGATTACTCTCTTTTTTATTTAAGAGCTTTGCATCCTCAGTTTTTTCAAAATCTTTCCTTCTAGTTTTTTGTAAAAGTTTTTATTCAAAAAAAAATTGTCGAATCAAAACTTACAGCCTTGTATCTGCTTTTAGATTTTCATTTGTTTTTCTGATAGATATTCATTCGTACTTACTTCGACAAATTACCATTCCATAACTTGTTTATCATAAAATTCTAATGAATAGCCTTATCTTTGTTAGATACAATTAATCATTTATTCTTTACAAGCAAGTGAAAATATCATTCATTGGGGCTGGCAATGTGGCTTGGCACCTTTCTCAAGCACTCGAAACAGCTAATTACGATATTGAGGGAGTTTATAGTAGAAACCCATCCAATGCCCGTGCACTTACACAGCAGCTTTATAATGCGCAAGTTCAACGGGGATTAGATTTTACAAATTCTAATTCTGAGATATTCTTCCTTTGTGTATCAGATGATGCAATGGAGGAAGTTATTCGTAATTTATCACTCCCATCTAGTGCTATTTTGGTGCATACTTCTGGCTCAAAAACACTTAATGAATTACAAGAGTTGGTAGACGTATATCTGGATGAGACTATACGTACAGGTGTGTTTTATCCTCTGCAAACTTTTACAAAAATGTTCCACGTGAATTTTTCGGAAATTCCTATATGCTTGGAATCCAGCAATTTAGATGTGGAAAACTTGTTGATAACTCTTGCGCAGTCTATTTCTGACGTTACTTATGCCGTAAATTCGGAGGAGAGAAAGAGTATACATTTAGCTGCCGTTTACGCTTGTAACTTCACCAATCACCTCTGGGGAATTGCACAGGATTTGATGAAAAAAAATGATTTAGAGTTTAAATTATTAGAACCTCTCATCAAAGAAACCTTGAGAAAAGCTTTGGAGTCGGAAGATATCTTTGCCGTACAAACAGGGCCTGCAAGACGAAACGACCAGAAGATTATACAGCGACAAATAGGGGCTTTGAAAAACAATACAGGTTATAAAAAGATTTACGAAAGTATTACTGAAGATATTATTGATAAAAATACAATATGATTGACGCTCAAAAATTACAAAAAATAACCACATTCGTATTCGATATAGATGGCGTAATGACCGACGGTTCTGTTCATGTGCTAGAAACAGGAGAACATTACCGTACTTTTTACATCCGTGATGGCTATGCGTTGGAAAGAGCTATTCAGGCTGGTTATCATATCTGTGTGATTACAGGTGGCAAACACGAGGGTGTGCGTAAAAGATTACAAAATCTCAAAATCCAAGATGTATTCATGGGTTCGGGAGGAAAAAGTAAACTAGAAATTTACACACAATGGCTCGAAGATTCTGGGATTTCGGAAGATGAGATTTTATATATGGGCGATGATATTCCCGATTATCAGGTAATGTCAAGAGAAAACCTATATGCTACTTGTCCAGCAGACGCTTGCGAAGAGATTTTGGGCGTTTCTCAATATGTTTCACCTCATAATGGTGGTCGTGGTGCTGTGCGTGACATTATAGAGCAAGTGATGCGAGCACAAGAAAAGTGGCTGGTATTTTAAGATAAAACAATAGTAAAACAAAAAAGCCTTAGTATGTCAAAAAACTAAGGCTTTTTAATTTATCACAAATCCATGAATGGATAAAAAACTAAACTAAAAGCTGACGGCTCCGAGCCATAAGCTATTCTGGAACTTCCATCAGCAACAACTCTACTCCCGTGGTGGTTTTGAAATGTGCTTCTTGGAGGTTTTCCAATCCCAATCCATCTCTTGACTTCAAATTTTCGTCGGCAACTTGCACTTCTCCTTCTATCACAAATACATATAAGCCATTGCCTGGACGTTTTATTTGATAAGAAAAATCTTGCCCTGCTTCAAAATTACCAATGCTAAAATAAGCATCTTGGTAAATCCAAAGAGCGTCCTCTTGTTGGTCGTTGGCTGGGGTCACTACCGTTTGAAAACGATTGTGACGAGCCGCTACATCAAAAGATTGTTGAGCATAACGAGGTTTGACATTTTCTTGATTAGGAAATAACCAAATCTGAAATAAAGTCAAAGGCTCGTTTTGTTGATGGTTGAACTCTGAATGATAAATACCCGTTCCGGCACTCATTACTTGAATTTCGCCCGCCGTTATAGTTCCATAATTACCAAAGCTATCTTTATGTGCCACTACCCCACTAGTTGGAATCGTGATGATTTCCATGTTATCGTGTGGGTGCATTCCAAAGCCCATTCCTCCTGCGATATAATCATCGTTTAGTACTCGCAAGGCTCCAAAATGGACGCGAGAAGGGTCATGATAGTTTGAGAACGAAAAGGTATGTTTTGCTTTGAGCCAACCATGATCGGCTTTTCCTCTCGTGTCTGCAAGATGGAGGGTTTTTTTAAGCGGTTTCATCAGAAACTCCTTTCTTGGTATAGGTTTTCAGCGTAGTGTTTTTGTAAAACAAGAAAGTATGCTGAAAACCTAATTGATAAAATGTATTACCTAGAGAGATAGAAAACCAAAAGCTCAAACCTCTCTTTGTCTATATTACGCTTGTTTCACCAACTGAATGTTAGCTACTAATTTTACTTCTTCACTTACCAATGCACTACCAGCTTCAGTAATAGCGTTCCAAGTCAAACCGAAATCTTTACGGTTGATTTTACCTGTTACTTCAAAACCTGCTTTTACATTACCCCAAGGGTCAGTAGCAACACCTTCGAAGTCAACATCCAAGGTAACAGGAAGTGTTACTCCTTTGATAGTCAAATCACCTTTCAATTCAAAATCGCTACCATCTTTTACAAATGAAGTAGATTTGAATGATAAAGTTGGGAATTGCTCAACATCGAAAAAGTCAGCGCTTTTTAAGTGACCGTCACGTTGTTCGCTTTTTGTATTGATAGAGGCTGTATTAGCTTCGAATGAAATGCTTGCATTTTCAAATCCTTCTTCTGCTTCTACTGCACCTGAAAATTCTTCAAAATGACCTGTTACAGTAGTGATTACTAAGTGTTTTACTTTGAACTGGATTTCTGAGTGTGAAGGGTCGATTGCCCAAGTGTTAGTTGCCATGACTTTGTATGTTTAAATGTTGTTTGTTTTAATTTGATAATGCAAATATATGTATATACATTAAATGTTATGA
Organism: Flectobacillus sp.; assembly: GCF_049240685.1. Lineage (NCBI taxonomy): Bacteria > Pseudomonadati > Bacteroidota > Cytophagia > Cytophagales > Flectobacillaceae > Flectobacillus > Flectobacillus sp. Next base: position 14,695 of record NZ_JBMLSD010000003.1, on the reverse strand, counting down.
TATATAATTTACGGATAAACTTGTCGATTTTACGGATTATCAAAAAAATTAGCGTTTTGAGTGGCTGGCAAGCTGTTTTTTGTACTCAGAAAAGGTTTGTCCTGTATAGTTTTTGAAGTATTTAGAAAAGTGTGCTTCATCTTCGAAGCCCAAATCAAAGGCAATTTCTTTGGCTGATACCATCCCAAAATTGGCTTTACGTTTAATTTCCAGAATCACACGTTGCTTGATATGTTCGGAGGCTGGTTGTCCCGTCACTTTTTTGACAGTATCATTCAAATGGCTTGGTGTAACACTCAATTGGTCGGCGTAATCAGCAACTTTGTTTTTTTGACTAAAACGAAGTTCTACCAAATCCTGAAATCGTCTGACTAAACAAACAGATTTTGAAGATTCGTCGTGTGTCGGAGCTAATTGACTCGAAAATAATCGTGCACATTGTATCAGAAACATTTTGATCAAGCTTCTTAGCATATCTTCTTGATAAATGCCATCACGATTTTGGTATTCAGCCTGAATGTTTTGAAGGATGTTTTCTAAACCAAAAGAAAGAGAGTTATCTAATGTAAAAGGCTTAAACTGAAAAGTATTGTGGAAAAGCCCAGTGTCAATCAGGAATTCTCTATTATTTTCATAAGTAAAGAAAAAATCACTATCAAACGAAATGACATAACCACTAGGAGGCGATTGAAAATGAAAAGCGTGCGCTTGACCTGGAGAAAGAAACCAAAAAGTTTGAGGATGTAAATCGAATTTTTGGAAATCAACGGTATGTGTTCCTGTACCTTCTTTTACCCAAATAATCACATAGTAATCGTGCTTGTGCATTTCGTTGGACTGCTCAGAACGGTGTTCTTCTAGCCACTGCATGGTATTGAGTTCAAAATGAAGTTTAGAAGGAGTCACCTCTTCAAGTCGAAGTGTTTTCATAGAAATTAAAAAGTTATATTATGCTGTGCGTTTTCTTCTTTATTAGAGTGGCATAGATATTCAAATATACTAAACCAAGTCAGAAATGGGGAAAATTGGCTGTTTTAAATCAACAACTTAACTTTGCAATATGAATTTACAACTTGTTTCGCTTCAGTTTGTCATCAAGTGGCTATTGATATGTGTCGTGGTCGGTTTTGTTGTAGGGAGTGCATCTGCTTTTTTTCTGGTTGCATTGGATTGGGCTACGCATTATCGTGAAAGCCATACATGGCTTATCTGGCTATTGCCATTGGCTGGTTTGGTTGTAGGTGGACTTTATCATTATTGGGGAGCTTCGGTTGCCAAAGGGAATAATCAATTAATCGAAGAATTACAAAAATCAACTCAAGCGATTCCTTTACTCATGATGCCTTTAATACTGGTCACAACCGTTATCACGCATCTATTTGGAGGGTCGGCAGGGCGTGAAGGTACCGCTGTCCAAATGGGCGGAGCATTGGCGGATAACTTGTATTTGTGGGGCTCTAAACTGATAGAAAAACTTGGTTTTAAAAGAGATACTGCTCATTTTGATAGAAAAATCATACTCATTGTGGGCATTAGTGCGGGTTTTGCCTCGGTATTTGGAACGCCCTTGGCAGGAACCGTCTTTGCCTTGGAAGTAGCCATTATTGGTAAAATGCGCTACGAGGCTATTTTCCCAAGTTTGTTGGGTGCAATTGTAGCAGATTATGTTTGTCAGTCGGTTTGGCATGTGGGGCATACACATTATGTCGTGAGCGAACAAACGCCTTTGATACCGACCTCACTCGTATGGGCAATGTTGGCAGGAGCGATTTTTGGACTAATGGGTTTGATATTTGCCCAAATGACACATGCTTGGGGGAATTTTTTCAAGCAAAAAGTATCCTATCCTCCCCTTCGTGCTGTAATTGGAGGTGTGCTGGTGGCGATTCTTTTGATTGGTTTCAAAGCAGAGCGATATAGCGGTCTGGGAGTTCCTGTGATTGTAGAAGCATTTCAAAAGACCGTCAATTGGTATGATTTTTTGGGAAAAACTTTTTTTACTTCTCTTACGCTAGGTTCGGGATTTAAAGGTGGCGAAGTAACGCCTTTGTTTTATATAGGGGCAACTTTAGGAAATACACTTTCTACGATAATTCCTTTACCTTTGAGTTTGTTGGCGGCAATGGGTTTTGTAGGCGTATTTTCGGGCGCATCTAATACGCCATTGGCGTGTACACTCATGGGTATCGAACTTTTTGGCGCCGAATCGGCTGTATTTATGGCTATTGCATGTATTACAGCGTATTTATTTTCTGGACATGTGGGTATTTATGCTTCTCAGATTGTTGGAGGAAATAAGGCCCCCATGAAAGAAATTAATGAGTTTTTTTGAGAAATACTAAAGTGATTTTATCAGAGATGTTTTGGTTCAGAGAATAAATGGGTAAATTTAGATGAAACCCCTTTTGTTCCTCCATCGTCTCATGCGAAATTTTTTAATACTGGTAATTATTTTAATGACACAACTTACCCAGATAAATGCACAAGAATTACAGAAAAATCTGTTTGATTCTTATGAGCAGTTTCAAGAAAAAGCAATTACCAAACGTCGTTTTGGGCATGCAACTTTGGTAAATTTATTAGAAAAACTAAAGTCTAATCCTTTGTTTGATGTCCAAATTGCTGAAAAATCAACCGAAGGACGAGCTATTTATCAAGTTAAAGTAGGAAATGGCCCAACCAAAGTGCTTTTATGGTCGCAGATGCACGGCAATGAAGCTACTGCTACGATGGCCTTGATGGATATTTTCAATTTTTTAGGAAAGGATACTCCCGCATATTCAGATTTTAAAAAGACATTACTCGAAAAATGTACTTTTTATTTTGTGCCAATGCTCAATCCTGACGGTGCTGAGGCATGGTCGAGATACACCGCTTTGGGTATAGATATGAACCGTGATGCTTTGGCTTTACAAACCCCTGAAGGTCGTTTACTGAAAAATTTAGTCAAAACCTTAAAACCTGATTTTGGTTTTAACCTTCATGACAAAGACCGCAGGTATTCGGCTGGTCAGACGGGCAATTTGGCAACGATGTCCTTTTTGGCAACGGCTTACAACGAGGCTCAAGAAGTAAACGATGTTCGCAAAAAGGCTATGCAAGTAATTGTGCAGATGAATCGTGGTTTGCAACAGTATTTACCCAATTGTGTGGGCAAATGGCCGTCAGATTTTGAACCAAGAGCTTTTGGTGATAATATACAAAAATGGGGAACTTCGCTCATCCTTATCGAATCTGGAGGGTTTAAAAACGATCCTGAAAAACAATATATTCGTAAGCTAAATTATATCTCGATTTTATCGGCCTTGAACTCAGTTGCTACAAAGTCATACGTCAACGAAACTACTGAGACTTACGATGCTTTGCCCGTAAATGGGAAGGCGATTTTTGATTTAATCATCAGAAATGTAACTATTCAAAAGGGCAATATAAGTTATGTCGCAGATATTGCCATCAATCGTAACGAAGAACCTGTTAGTGGAGGTGATGGTTTTGTCAATACAAGCACCGTCGAGGAAATTGGAGATATGTCGGTCTTTTTTGGAACAGATGAAATCGATGGAAAAGGATTGACAATACAAGCAAAAAAAGAAATTAGTTTAGGAATGAAAGCCGATTTTACTTTGTTGAAAAATGACGAAGTAAAATATGTGATAAAAAATGGAGTGATTCAATAAGCTCCCGAAGTCTAAAGACAGTCTAATTCAATCAAACAAATGGAAAATCCAGTAATTATTATTGGTGCAAGCGGCTTGGGCGCAGTGGCACTTGATATTTTTAAAAGAAACAATGTCGTAGTATATGCTTTTTTGGACGATAACGAAAAGCTACACAATACCGAAATAGATGATATTACCGTATTAGGGTCGCCCGACGATGAGGGATCCACCAAATTGATTGGTAAAAAATGTGAAGCTTTTGTAGCAATTGACGAAACAAAGGTGCGCAAAAACATCGTAGAAATGCTGCATGACGTGCGCAAAGTACAGCCTGTCAATGCCATTCATGACCAGTCTATTATTGCTTCAACGGCATCAATTGGTCATGGTAATTTGATTGCAGCAGGTGCAATTATCAACCCAAGAGCCGAAATTGGGAATCATAATATTTTACACAGTAGAGTACTAATAGATGTTGATGCAAAGGTGGGCGATTTTGTTCAAATTGGCGCAGGAACAGTCATAGGCGCAGGAGCAGTCATCGAAGACAACGCTTTTATTGGTACAGGCGTAACCATTGTTGGTGGCGTAAAGATTGGTAAAAGTGCTAGAATTGGCGCTGGTTCTGTCGTAATTGAGGACGTAAAAGCTAAAGAAACAGTGTTTGGTAATCCTGCAAAAAAAGTATAAATAAATGATTGGCTTTGAGTATTGGAGTTGTCTAAAGTGAAAACCGATTACTCAAAGCCAAACGTTTTTATACCAGATATTTGTCATTCTACGTTATTGCCCTAAACTATAGTCAGATAATTTTATAGCAAAAGAGAAGCCAATAGGTAACAAGTCTAAAGCCATAAAATACCGAATGATTTAGCGAATTGCTTTGATTTCAAGGACTTGAAAATTATTTTAGTAACTTTGAAAAAGAATCCCTGTTGTGCTTCATTTGTCACCACAGAACCACCGAATGTACTACCCAATCAATATGAATGTTACGCTAAGAAATACGATCCTTGTTGGGGCTGTGCTTGTCATGAGCCATCAGATAGGATTTGCTCAAAAAAAAGAAGCCTCTACCAAAAAGATAGAAATTACCCCTGCCCAACAATTGGAGGCAGAGGGGCATTTTACTGATGGGATGAAGTATTTTATGATGGAAGATTACGACAAAGCGATTGTACCATTAGAAAAAGCTTTATCAATAACCCCCAAAAATAGTGGAGTTCTTTATACTTTGGGAAAAGTATATCTTAAAATGAATGAAGAAGCAAAGGCGATTGGTTATGTCCGAAAAGCTATTGAGATAGATCCTAACAACGCAAGTTACCATGAGTTACTCGCAGATTTATATGTAAAAAATAAGCAGCTTTCCGAAGCCGAAGCGGTTTATCAAAAATTAGTAGGGCTGTACCCAAATAACCCAGAGTACTACCTACAGCAAGGTGCAATATTTATTTTTGATAACCGCTTAGATGATGCTGTGAAGGCATTTGACAAAGCAGAAAAGGTATTGGGGATTAATGAAGAGCTTTCTCGACAGAAACAAGCAGTTTTGCTAAAATTAGGGAAAGTAGAAGATGCAATAAAAGAGGGTGAAAAATTGATAGCCTCCGACCCAGAGGAGATAGATTACATTGTGGATCAGGCAGAATTGTTAATTTCTCAAAAAAGAAACGAACAAGCGATTCCATATTTAGAAAAAATTCTTAAAATGAACCCTGGTAATGCGCAAGCACATGTGATGTTAGCGCAATTGTATCAAGAAAAGGGAGACATCGAAAAATGTAACAAGGAATTAGAATTAGCATTTGCAGATCCAAACCTAGATGTCAATACCAAAGCTCGAATCTTAATGAGCTATGTATCGATGATGAAAGACGAAAAGTCAAAACAAATGGCATTTAATTTGGTCAAATCATTAATCGTAGCAAATCCTAAAGACCCCAAATCCCATGCGATTTATGGAGATTTGTTGTTTCAAAAGGGCGAAGTTGCCGAAGCACGTAACGAATACGTAAAAGCTGCACACCTCGACCCATCGGTTAATGAAGTATGGGGACGAATTATTCAACTTGACTTTGATTTGAATCAAATAGATAGTGCCATCGTGCATTCGGAACAAGCGATTGAAGTTTTTCCCAATCAATCAGTTTTTTGGTACCTCAATGGCTCTGCTCATTATCGTAAACGCAACAACGAAAAAGCCATTGAAGCGCTAGAAGAAGCCAAGCGATTGGCTCCAGAAGGATATGAGTTGGCTCAGCATATTTTTGCACAATTAGGCGATACCTACAATAGTATCGGCAAACATGAAAAATCGGATGAGGCTTATGAAGCTGCTTTGAAAGAAGATCCTGACAATGACCATGTGCTCAACAACTACAGCTATTTCTTGTCTTTAAGAAAAGTAAAACTCGAAAAGGCCGCACAAATGGCCAATAGACTCGTAGAACGTCACCCAAACAATGGAACCTATTTGGATACCTACGCTTGGGTATTGTACGAAATGAAAGACTTTGCCAAAGCAAAAATTTATCTCGAAAAGGCAGTAGAAAACAACATTAATAAAAGCGGTACAATTGTCGAACATTATGGCGACGTATTGTATCAGTTAGGCGATGTTGCGAAAGCGGTCGAGCAATGGAAAAAAGCTAAAACTATTGGCGGAACAAGCCATAACTTAGATCAGAAAATCAGTCAACAAAAACTTATAGAATAAACTCACAACAAGCATACTCAAAACCATAGGTTTAATTGCTTTATTGATAACAGACAAATGAATAAATTACTCATTGGAGGTGCCGCATTGATGTTGGGTATTGCATCGTGTAAGAAACCAGCGATTAATAAATCTCCAGACCTTGTATCAACAACCACAGACACATTAAATAATAAAACTTCGGTCGTCCCAAGCAAGAGTGACTCTATCCCAAAAAAGGTGGAAGCACCCATAAAAACGGATGACATAGACCCAGAAAAAATCAGTGTTGATGAGGTTGATTTCAAGTACTTGAAGGGAAAAGCCAAAGTAGCCATCAAAAGCGCAGAGGTTAATCAAACGGTTAATATGGATATTCGGGCCAAAAAGGATAGTATAATTTGGTTGAATGTATCTGTACCTGGGCTTCCTGTATCGATTGCAACAGCGGTTTTTACAAAAGATTCGGTAAAGATTCATAATAAGTATGAAGGGTCTTATAATGAGTATCGTTATGACCATTTTTCTGAAAAGTTTAAGTTTAACCTAACATTCGATATCCTTCAGGCATTAATTGTTGGAAATCGCCCGTTCAAAAAAAATAAATCAAGAGTGATTCGAGAAAATGAATATTTCTTGCTCAAACAACACGAAGGGAAAGTTCAGATAGATAACTATATTGGTCAAGATAAAAAGTTGAAAAAGCTGTTAGTAACACAAGATGTAACTAACACCAAGCTTGAGATGGACTTTGCAGATTTTACGGCCCTTAATAATACCTTATTCCCACTTTCAAATCTGATAACTGTCGAATATAAATCAGAAAAAGATCAAAAGATTTATCAAACTGTTATCAATATCAAACATACGAAAGTCGAATTGTTGGAAGAAGCATTGCAGTTCCCATTCAAAGTTCCTGAAAAACTATTAAAGAAAAACTAAAACTAAACAAGATAAGCTTTGAACTATATTTGGTTTAAAGCTTATCTTGCATTTTTATAGAAGAAGTAAAACTTTTTTCAAAAAGAATGGATTTTACCCTCATTCATTCTTCCTTATTTGATTACGCAAATCACTAACACTATTTATTCAAACTATAATAAGTAAGTGAACAAAATTAGATTTAAGTTTTTTATTTTAGCCACAAGGCAAAGACTGTTAAATGGTTTTTTAGTAACTGTTAGAAATGTTTTGCCAAATGCCCAAAGCTGAGAGCTCAAAAATTAAATTTTGTTTTGCGCACTAACTTATTAGCCAATAGTGTGAAACGTGCCTTGTGTAATGTAGTTTTCAAAATCCAACAAATACCTAAAGCCATTATAGCACAAGTGCAACATATCAACCGTTTGAAGGCAGCCCTACGATTATTCACAGGACTGTTTGTTGTTTTCTTGGGGTTATACCTCACTCCTACCTACGCACAAAATACTAAGCGAAAGAAAATAAGTCGAGCTAAATTAGAAGCCGAGAAGCAAGCGAATCTTCGTAAAATCAACGAACTAAACGCGATTATTGCCAAAACCGAACAAAAAAAAGAAGTAAGTGTTGGTAAACTTAATGCTTTAGGAGAAAGAATCAATAAGCAAAGTAAACAAATAAACCTGCTATCCGAAAATCAGGAGCTTTTGGATATTGAGGTAAGCGAACTCACACGCGAGAGTGGACAGCTTTCTGGGAATCTCGAAAAGCTCAAACAGGAGTACGCAATGATGGTATTCAATGCCGCAAAAGTAAGTAACAAATACAATCAGTTGAGCTTCTTGTTTTCGGCACCTTCTTTCAATAAACTTGTAAAACGATACAAATATCTACGCCAATATTCCGAATCACGAACACGACAAGCTGCCTTGATAGAAAGTGTTAGAGAGGAGCTGAGATTGGAACAACTAAAAATCCTGCAAAAGAAACAAGAACAAGCCAATGTGCTGAAAGAGAAAATCCAAGAAACACAGAAATTAGAAGATCTAAAAATAAAGCAGTCGGATGTAGTTGCTGAGCTAAGTCAAAAAGAGCAAAAGCTTAAAGAACAATTGGATGCCAATAAAAGAGCAGTCGAAAAACTTGAAAACATGATTGCGCAGATGGTAGAAAGAGAAATTAAGCGTTCACAACAAAGAATCAAAAGTAAAAACAATCAGCAGTATAGTTCAGAATCTGTCAAAAAAGTAAGCCCCAAAACCATCGAATTGAGTGAAGAAGAAAGAAGAGTGGCTACCTCCTTTTCACAACTAAAAGGCAGAATGCCCTGGCCCGTTCAGAGTGGCTTTATTTCTGACCGTTTTGGGGTTCATAATCACCCTGTTTTAAGAGGCGTCAAGCTAAATAATGATGGCGTAGACATTCAGACCAATTCGGGCAATTCGGTATATGCCGTATACGATGGAATTGTACGCTCTGTGGTAAATATCCCAGGCGTAAATACTATCGTGGCTATTCAGCATGGTGATTATTTTACGGTGTATGGAAAACTAACCAATGTTGTAGTTCGCGAAGGTCAAAGTATATCTTCAAGCCAAAAAATTGGTCAAGTAGCAACCGATGGCGATGGTACCTCAGAAATTAAATTTCAGGTTTGGAAAAATAACTCAAAACAGAATCCGGAATTGTGGCTAAGAAATAAATAAAGAGTAATGATAATGCTCTCATAGAGAAGGAGTTTTATAAAATTTTGTAAAAAAAAAGGCATTTAAGGACGAAAAAAAAGCGGTTTTGTGGCTTTACCCCAAAAGATTACAGAAAAACCTTTAAAATTCCAATAGAATTCATAATTTTGCAGTCCAAATTTTTACTAGCAAATGAAAGTAAATTTGGAAAGGTAAAGAGGCACTTCCAAGCTGAGTGTGCTTAATCTATCCAACAAAATAAAAATTACAGAGAAAGTTGTTTATTAATACATTTCATCAAGTTTGGTAAACAACCCTAAACGAATAATTACAAAACCCAAATGGCAAAAAAAGAAGAAAACAAAAACCTTGAATTTTTGGAAAGTCCAGAAGGATTGAAGCAAGAATTAGGACACGACATCGAAAAAGTACAACAAGCCGTAGAAAAAAATAAAGGTCTGGTTTCTGGTGTTGCTGGTGCGATTATCGTAGCGGTGATTGGCTATTTCGGTTACAAATACTACGTTGCAACTCAAGATGAAGCAGCTCAAGCAAAAATGTACAATGCTGTGTATAAGTTTGAGGCTGATTCTAATAAAGTAGCAGCACAAGAGTTTGCAAAATTAGCAGATGAGTTTGGTGGCCATGCTGGTAACTTGTCTAACTTCTATGCAGGTGCTGCAGAGTTGAAAGAAGGTAAATACGATGCAGCTATCGAGCATCTAAAAGCTTTCAGTAGCTCAGACTTATTAGTTCAAGCTCGTGCATATTCTTTGATTGGTGATGCTTACGCAGAAAAAAAATCTTTTGGCGAAGCAATCGATTACTATAAAAAAGCTTCTGAATATAAAGCAAACAAATTCTTTACTCCATCCTACTTGATGAAGTTGGCTGCTGCTTACGAAGCAAACAAGCAAAACAAAGAAGCTTTGGATGTTTATAACGAAATCGTAGAAAAGTACGCAGAGTCAGCTGAATATATCAACGCCAAGAAATACAAGGCGGTGTTAGAAGGCTCTGTCTCTGAATAAGAAATAAATCAAAATATTGATTACATCAGAAGGGATAAGGGCTTGCGTTCTTGTCCCTTTTTTGTTATAACTTTTACAAAACAATCATAAAATGTCATCGGCTCACAAAAATCTCAGTATTTTTTCAACAGATAATTTACCAGATATTACAGATAAAAAATTCGCTATCGTAGTAGCTGAATGGAACGAGGAAGTTACCAATGCCTTGGCAGATGGCGCTTATAAAACTCTCTTAACTTATGGCGCAAAAGAAGATAACATCTTACGTGTGACCGTACCAGGAAGTTACGAATTGAGTTACGGAGCACAAAAAATGGCACAACGAGAAGATATTGATGCCGTTATTTGTATTGGTTGTGTAATTCAAGGCGAAACTAAACACAACGATTACATCAATCATGCCGTTGCTCAAGGATTAACCAATGTGAGTTTGAAATACGATAAACCTGTTGTATTTGGTGTATTAACGCCAAATACCGAGCAGCAAGCCCTTGATCGTGCGGGTGGTATTCATGGTAATAAAGGCGATGAAGCAGCTATCACTGCAGTTAAAATGTTGAAGTTTTAAGAAGCTTCACACTACTCTATACTTTTAATGATTTTTGAATATGCTAACAAGTAAATCGAACTGGTTATATCTTATAATTCTAGTTCCTATTGTTTTATTCTGGCTAGTTTTATGGCAATATGCTGTAAATGTCCCTTGGTTTGATGACATTGATGCCTTTCCTGAAACGGTAGCAATTTGGATGAAGAGCAATAATTGGCTAGAAAGGTTAACATTACTGTTTCGCCCTAATAACGAACACCGGATGTTTTTGGGAAGGTTAGCTGCTGTACTCAGTTATGAGTTTACAGGAAAATTGAATATCCGTACCATTATTTTAGTAGCTAATATTCAATTAATGGGAATCGTTTTTCTTTTCTGGAAAACATTTACAAGACAAAAATTAGCTCCGATTTACTTTTTACCAGTATTACTTTTTTTGTTGCAACCACAGTACCATCTTACAAGTAACTGGGCAATAACTGGATGGCAACATCTTTCGGTTCTATTTTGGGGTTTTTTAACGATATACTTACTCTCAAAAAATAATGCTAAAGCCTTTGGTGGAGCCATCATTACGATGTTTGTTGCTACTTTTTCGATGAGTAATGGTTTATTATTTTGGTTTGCAGGAGGTATATTATTGGCACTACAACAGCGTTTTAAATTACTTTTTGCTTGGGGAGCCTTTATGATAATAGCAATTGGACTCTATTTTCATGGGTTTGATAATAGCGCAAATGGTGCTGGATTAGACTACCTGAAAGCACATCCAGAAGAAAGTTTTTTTGGTTTTTTTACTTTTTTGGGAGGAGGATTTGATTTTACCCCAGACCTAGAAATCTTTAAAAGAGCAATTATCCCAACATTTATGGGTTTTATAGCGGTGAGTATTTTAGCCTTCTTGATATTTAAGTTATTTTTTGAAAATTCAATGCAAAAATGGACTAAACTAGAGGGGCGAGACACCTTGTTTGTCATTGGATGTTTGCTTTTTGTGCTTTTTAATGCAGGGATTATTGCTTTACTTCGCCCACGATTTGGCTACTTTGTTATGCTAGTTGGTAATTACAAAATTTATCCAGCTTTATTTTTAAGTTTACTTTATTTATTGATAAGTTTTTATGGTAAAACAACGACGAGGTTATTAAATAGCATTTTGCTTTTTTCTCTCATTTTTAATGTCGTTTCTTATGCAAAATATTTGCCAGAAGTAAGTAATCGAAAAAAGAATCTATTGGTATGTGGTTTCAACCAAAAGTATAACCAAATTGGTCTTGCGGCAGAGGTAAATTCACTTTTTGCCCAAAGAACAGAAGAAGTACTAGGCTTTTTGATGAATAAAAAGGTTTTTCAATTTCCTGTTTGGTTAAACGAATCGTTGGTATTAAAACCTTTTGAAAATACAAGTCAAATCATGCCTATTGAGATTAAAAAACTAGCCCCTGCAACAGTGAGTATTACCAATAATTCTTTTGAAGGTTCACAAAAAGGGCTTAATGGAGCATATATACTTCTAAAATCTAATGAAAGAACCTACCTGATACCAACTAAAAGCAATCCGTATATGGGTAGAAACCCGTTTAAGACATCGGCTGGTTTTACAACAATAATTCCTGCAAAGCTTATTCAAAAGGGTAATTACGAAATAGGAGTATATACCAAAAATCAAGGTCAGGAACAAGTCTTCCAGACTAATCAAAGAGTAGATATAGATTTTTAAATTATTGAAGACTTATAATGCCTCAAATTTCAATTGTAGCTCCATTATATAACGAGCAAGAGAGTTTTCCTCATCTAATCAGCAGATTGAATGCAGTGATGGATTCATCTTCGCTAACCATAGAGGTTGTGTTGGTAGATGATGGCAGCAAAGATTTAACAGCCCAATTGATGAGAGATAACGCCTTAGCCGATGCACGTTATCATTGTGTGTTTTTATCTCGAAATCATGGACATCAATTAGCCCTTACTGCTGGCTTGGCTCATGCAAGGGGCTCCGAAGCTATTATGGTCATCGATGGCGATTTACAAGACCCACCCGAGTTGCTAACATCGTTTTATGATTACCTCACAAAAGGCTATGATGTTATTTATGCGGTCAGAAAAAAACGTAAGGAAGGTTTTTTGAAAAAAAGTGCCTACTTTTTATTCTATCGAATTTTAAAGAGTATCTCTTATATTGATATTCCATTAGACAGTGGTGATTTTTCTATGATCAGCAGAAGAGTCGTGGATATCATGAATAAAATGCCTGAAGAAAGCCGTTATCTGAGAGGAATGCGTACTTGGATTGGCTTTAAGCAAATTGGTATTGAATATGAACGTGCAGAACGACAAGCGGGTGAGTCTAAATATTCTTTGAAGTTATTATTAAGATTAGCTTATAATGGTATTTTTAATTTTAGTGAGTTTCCAATTAAATTCGTTAGCCGATTAGGAGCTTTTGGTGTAATGGTATCATTGCTCTATTTTTTCGCTGTTATTATAAAAAAGTACTTTTTTCAAGAAGTTATAGAAGGGTTTACTTCCTTACTTTTTATGATAATTTTCTTTAGTGGAATACAATTATTTGCGCTTGGGGTCATCGGCGAGTATGTACTGAGAGTCTTTTTTCAATCAAAAAATAGACCTCTATTTATCGTTAGAGAAACTATTGTAGATAAAAAATATCAATAATCCTTTAAGTGACCAAAATCGCTTAAATTTTACTAATTACTTTTGAATATGCAAGTTTGGAAATTTGGGGGTACTTCCGTTGGGAAGCCCGAGCGAATGCACTCGATTAGAAATTTGATTACCGAAGATAGCACCCGAAAAATCGTGGTATTGTCAGCTCTTTCGGGAACAACAAACGCCTTGATTTCGATTGGAGAATCATTAAAGGCAAACAACGACGCCGAAGCAACTCAAAAAATCGAAGAGTTGTACGCTCATTATGAAACATTTATCAAAGAACTTTACAAAACTCCTGCTGGTTACGCAGAAGGTAAAGCAATCATTGATAAAGAGTTTTCATTTATTCGCTCGTTGGTAAGCATCAAACCTTTTAGCGTAAAACAAGAAAAAGAAATCGTTGCTGAAGGTGAATTGCTTTCAACTCAAATGTTCGAAGCATACTTGCGCGAAGAAGGTGTCAACGCTGTACTGCTACCTGCCTTAGATTTTATGTTAATCGATGCAGATAATGAGCCTGTATTGAAGTTTACAGAAGAAAAATTGAGCTCGATTCTTTCGCAACTAGAGGATAAACAGGTCTTTATTACGCAAGGTTTTATCTGCCGTAACCCACGTGGCGAAGTAGATAACCTGAAGCGTGGAGGTTCTGATTATACTGCTTCATTGATTGGTGGTGCTATCGTAGCTGATGAAGTTCAAATCTGGACAGATATCGACGGTATGCACAACAACGACCCTCGTATTGTGAAAAAAACATTCCCAATTCGTGAGTTGACATTCGAAGAAGCAGCTGAATTAGCCTATTTTGGTGCCAAAATTTTGCACCCAAGTACAATTACTCCTGCCAAGTTGAAAGGTGTTCCTGTTCGTTTGAAAAATACGATGGAACCTTCAGCTTACGGTACTTTGATTGCGGACAAAACTTCGGACCGTGAAATCAAAGCTATCGCAGCGAAAGATAACCTTACGGCTATTTATATCCACTCTACTCGTATGTTGAATGCTTACGGTTTCTTGCGTAGAGTATTTGAAGTATTCGAGAAATACAAAACACCAGTGGATATGATTACTACTTCTGAGGTATCGGTATCGGTAACAATCGACAACGATGAACACTTGGAAGAAATCATGGCAGAATTAAGACAATTTGCTGACCTAGAAGAATGCGACAAAGATCAAACTATCGTTTGTATCGTAGGTAACTTCTCGGCCGACAAAGAAGGTATTGCCTTGAAAGTATTGGATGCCATGAAAAACATCCCAATTCGTATGATATCCTACGGTGCATCCGAGCACAATATCTCCTTGTTGATTCACGGCAAGCACAAGGCAGAAGCGCTAAATGCACTAAACGAGCGTTGTTTTTTATATGAAGATGCCATGAAAAGCATTTTCTCAGCGCCCTAAGTGATAAAAAGCAATAAATACTAATAGCCGTGTCGTCAGAAGCTTACGCACGGCTATTTTTTTTATCTTTG
>NZ_JBMLSD010000002.1:0-4277 GCF_049240685.1 Flectobacillus sp. | reverse complement strand
AATGAGCTTTTGCTCATTGATAATGGGAAAAAAAATAAATGGCAAAGTATCAGAGTGACACTTTGCCATTTAAACTGTAAACGGAGTATGTAATTATTTATATGCCGAAATAGTCTGAATTGTACCATCTGGATTATGGTGTAATTCAGTGACTTTTACATTTCTCAAATGTGTTTGTCCTGAAATTTGTACATCATGGTAGAACAAATACCATTTGCCTTTAACTTCAACTATTGAATGGTGATTTGTCCAGCCTTCAACGGGATTTAAAACAACTCCTTTGTAAGTAAATGGTCCGTAAGGAGAATCTCCTGTGGCATAACTGATAAAATGAGTATCACCAGTAGAGTAGGAGAAATAGTATTTTCCACGGTATTTGTGCATCCAAGCTGCCTCAAAAAATCGCTTGTCATTATTTCCTTCCAATAGTAAGTTCCCTTGTTCGTCCAAGATTTGAATATCTTTTGGACTTTCTGAAAAGCTTTTTAAATCAGAGGATAGTTTGGCGATTTTAGGTAATAAAGCCTTTTCATTAGATTTCTGAAGCGCTCCATTCTCCTCGTATTTACCTGTTTTCCAACGTTGCAGTTGTCCGCCCCAGATACCGCCAAAATACATATAATAACTTCCATCTGAATCTTTAAAAACAGCAGGGTCTATACTAAAACTGCCTTCGATGGGTTTTTTCTCTGCTTTAAACGGACCAGAAGGCTTTTTACTGGTGGCAACACCTATTCTAAAAATTCCTTCTTGGTCTTTGGCTGGGAAAAATAGATAGTAAGTGCCATTTTTGTAGGCTGCATCTGGTGCCCAAAGTTGCTTACTTGCCCAAGGTACATCTTTCAAGTCGAGGGCAATACCATGATCGGTAACTTTTCCACCGATTTTGTCCATTGAAAGGATATGAAAATCTTTCATATCAAACTTCGCACCATCGGCATCTCTACTAACATTCGTTTCAATATCGTGTGAAGGGTAGATATAAATTTTACCTTCAAAAACATGAGCCGAAGGATCTGCCGTATAGATATGCTTTACGAGTGGTTGTGAAATCGGCTGTTTTTTCTGTTGAGCAATAGAGATTTGCGAAAGCAGAAAAAGAGCAGAGGCATATATACTGAAGTTTCTTTTTTTCATATTAATAATACAAAATAATTTTAATGAAAATTGTTGTAAAATACTATATAATATGGTTTTATGTAAAATAATGTTAAAATTATTTAGAATCCAATAGAGTTCCCTCCATCAACTGGGAGTGAGGCACCTGTAATATATTTTGCTGCATCTGAAGCTAAAAACACCACAGCCATTCCGATGTCTTCAGGTTTGCCAAAAAAGCCCATAGGCGTACGATCAAGTGCTTTATTCATACGCGCAGGGTCACTGCTCATGGCTGTTTGCATCATAGCCGTTTCGATAAAACCTGGCGCAACTGCATTGACCCTAACTTGGCTTGGCGACAAATCCATCGCCAAGGATTTCACTAATCCTTCAACGCCATGTTTTGAAGCAGAATAAGCAGGTACGCGGTCGATACCATAATAGGCAGCCATCGACGAAATCATAATAATATTTCCCGACTTACGACCCACCATTCGTTGAGCAACGGTACGTGTTAGCGAAAAAACTGCATTAAGATTTGTATGAATAATTCTCTGGAAATCTTCGTCTGTTACTTCCAATGCAGGTTTTTTCATATTGATACCAGCATTATTAACAAGAATATCAATGGCTCCAATTTGTGTTTCGATATGCTCAACTAGGTTTTCTAACTGATCAAGTATTGTCACATCGTTTACTACATATTTGGCTTTATCGCCTAGTTGTTGAACGGCTTCTTGAAGTGCATGCTCACGACGACCCGTGATGACTACTATTGCACCCGCTTCTATCATACATTGAGCTATGGCAAAACCAATACCGCTTCCGCCGCCTGTTATTAAGGCAATTTTATTATCTAATCTAAAATTCATAAGGTATTAAAGTTATGGTATCGGTTTAAGAAAATGACTTAAAGTGTTAATTATCAAATTTGTAAACCAAAAGTATAATGCAAGTTTACTATATGAGATTTACCATTGGGAAAGCTATTTCCACAAAGGCAAAATGAAGTACGACTTACTTAAGTTGATAAATTCGTACAATTTCCTTCATTTGGTCAAGCGTTCTGGTTGGCGCTTGGTATGGCCTTGGGATTGGCTGCTTTGAGTATTGTTGAAAGTACAATACGCAGGCATCACGCCAATTGAGCGCTTCACGATGCTGAGCGGCTAATCGACCAGATACATCGGCAAATATTTGTGGGTCAATCGAGGATTGAACAGAATTCCATTGTTTTTGCATCCATTCTACTGATTTAACACCTTCATAATAGCGACTCGCGAATTCATTCCAAAGCGTTTTGCCAGAACTAAGTTTTTCATTCCATGAAACGTGGTGAAACCACAATAAATAGGGGAGAGGACAAGTCTCAGGATTTCCCCACTGAGCTTGAACTTCCTTGCTATATAAACCAAGGGCATTACTTCCTTGTGCGGTTCTATCAAAACCAAGTCCAACAGAGTCGGCGCGATGGTAATAAATGGCTGTCCAGTCGGGGCGAGCACTTTTTTCGAGCCAAGGTTCTGGTCCAAAGTGAATATTTTGTCCCATGACATGATGAAGACCAAGAGGAGTAGTAAAATCCACATAAATTTCACGAGATTTCATCATCAAATCTTGAATCGTAGCAACTGCTTTAGGTTCTTGGGTTAGAGTCATTTTTATCCATTCCGAAGCTATTTGCTCTGAACTTAAACTATGATTCCAAGCCAATCGACCAAAGGCATACCAGTTGGCTTGAGACATCAGATGCCCCGTCCAGTTGCGGTCTGAACCCGTATTGGCTACGCCAGCCATAGCTGTAAGCGAATGATTATCAACACTTCCGTCAACTATTTTAGCGACGGTTGAGCCTTTCCCATTTGAATAAGTATCACTTTCGAGACATTCTTTGAAAAGAGGCGCTTCGTACACAAGATTGGTACTAAAACCCAAATATTCTTGTGTAAGCTGGAATTCCATAGCCAGTGGCGTTTTGGGCATAGCACCAAAAAGCGGATGAAACGGCTCACGAGATTGAAAATCAATAGGCCCATTTTTTACTTGAACCAGTACGTTTGAAGAAAAAGTCCCATCAAGCGGTTTAAAATCTTTATATGCCTCTTTGAAACGGTCGCCTTTAGGGTCGGCAGCATAAACAAAAGCACGCCAAATGACAATACCTTTGTAAGGAGCTATCGCTTCGGCAAGCATATTAGCGCCATCGGCATGAGTTCTGCCAAAGTCTTGCGGGCCTGGTTCGCCTTCAGAATTGGCTTTTACCAAATATCCTCCAAAATCTGGAATAGCACTGTAAATATCTTTAGTAACATTTTTCCACCAATTTCTTACTTCTGGAGCCATTGGGTCTGAGTTTTTGGCACCACCCAAGAGTTTCGGCGCAGCAAAATTTAGGGAAAGAAATACCTTGATTCCGTAAGGACGAAAAACATCTGCTAAGGCTTTTACTTTTACGATATATTCTTTGGTCAAAAATCTAGCGCTGGCATTGACATTATTCAAAACCACCGCATTGATACCGATTGAGGCATTAGCACGCGCATAATCAATATATCGTTGGTCAATTACTTCAGGTAATTCATACCATTTCCACAGAGATGAACCCGCATAACCACGTTCGATAGTGCCAAGGGGATTATCCCAGTGGTTGAGCATGCGGTATTTGATTTTTGGTGAATCCGTAATATTGAGTTGAGCAATTGAGCGACCACTTTGTATTTGTCTTAAAAAAGCAAAAGAACCATACAAGATGCCAGAAGCTGAACGGGAACGGATAACGATATTATGGTTTTCCTCACGAATAATAAAACCATCTTCAGCAAGTTGATTGGTTTGCGCATTTTGAATAATTTGAAGAATTATTCCCCCTTTTTTTCCTGTTGGATTAGTTAAAATTGAAACTTTTTTGCCCAACAATCCCGACAAACCAGCTTGTAGTTCTTTTTGAGCTGTTTTTGTGATAACTTCTTGATTATCAGAATAAATAAACTGACATTTTTGAGCATAGCTATTTCTTTGCTGAACATTAGCAATAGGGTCAAATTTCAACCAAAGTCGATAACCATCATCGGCATGAGCCAATTGAGTTATGCTCAAAAGTAGGATGAAAATTAGTTTTTGAAAATATCTCATACGTGGTAAGCTAGTGGGCAAAATTATGTGTTTTAGGGAACAGG
>NZ_JBMLSD010000001.1:17167-19108 GCF_049240685.1 Flectobacillus sp. | reverse complement strand
CTATTACACAAGTCATTGATCAATTCGGACATCGTTTTGCACCCGATAAAAGAACAGCTATTTTTCAAATAGATGCTTACCGTCAAAAAAACCAATTGATTTTGACGGGAAAGACCAATCTTATTGGTGCTAAAAGCTTTTTGTTGGAAAGACTAAAAAATGAAAAACTCGAAATCGTTGATCAAATTCGTACACTTCCTGCTGTAGAGTTGGGAGAGAAAGTTTGGGGCTTGGTGGAGGTTTCTGTCTGTAACCTTAGATACAGTCCGCGTCACTCAGGCGAAATGGCTTCACAAGCTTTGATGGGTACACCAGTGCGTATTTTGGATAGAGAGGATAATGGTTGGCTTTTGGTACAAACACCCGATCACTATATTGCATGGGTCGACCGTGGCGCTATAACCGCTATTACCACAGAGCAATTAAATACTTGGAAAGCTAAAAGCAAGGTAATTTATACCAACTCATTTGGCACAGTTTATAGCGAAGCTAATCATAATTCTATGCCTGTTTCAGATATTGTGGCGGGGTGCGTGATGGAATCGAAAGCTGAAAAAAATGGCTATTTTGAAGTAATATTACCCGATAACCGTATAGGATATGTCTCCTCAAAAGAAGCGGATTTAGTAAAAAATTGGGTAAATAATACCACCGCAACAGAAGATGCCTTGGTGAATACCTCCAAACGTTTGATGGGAGTACCATACTTATGGGGAGGCACTTCGTTTAAGGGCGTTGATTGTAGTGGTTTTACCAAAACTGTTTACTTCTTAAATGGCATTTTGCTACCCCGAGACGCCTCACAGCAAGTAATGGTTGGAGAAACGATTGATAAATCAGGCATTTGGAGCAATTTGAAAGAAGGTGATTTGCTATTCTTTGGTGAAAAACGAGAAGATGGTTCTGAACGTGTGGTGCACGTAGGCATGTGGATTGGAAATAATCAGTTTATACATGCTTCTGACAAAGTACGCATTGGAAGTGTAAGTAATTCGGCACCTAACTTTGATGAATATAATGTCAAAAGATATTTGAGAGCCAAACGTATCCTAAAAACAGGAAGTATTGTAAAGCTCAAAGCAGATAGTGTTTACCCACAATAAGATTAAGAGCTTGAGTAATTATTTTTAGTATTTTAGCATCAAAAAAGCGGTAGAAAATTAATTTCTTACCGCTTTTTTGATGAATTTTGGGATATTGCTGCTCATTCCAAAGTTGGATAGCCACAGCATTAATTTCCTCCGAAAGCTCCTTTAATTTTTGACCATAAGCCAGAAGCAGCTTCTTTGGCTTCTTCGACTTTTTCAGCGGCAGCTTCTTGGATATCCTCTAGTTTTTCTTCGGCTTGAGCTTTTAGTTCTTCAGCTTTTTCGCCTAAGTCACCTCCGATTAATTCTTCGATTTTATCTTCTACGGCGTCAATTTTTTCTGAAACTACTGCCGAAACTTCTTCAATTTTTTGGTCTGCAACATCTGCAAGTTCTTCTAATTTTGCACTTGCTTCAGAAGCTAATTCTTCCGCTTTTGCTTTTACATCTACTCCTGTAGCTTCTTTGATTTTTTCCCCTGCTGTGGCAGCTAAACCTTCAATTTTGTCTACAGCTGCGTCTTTTAGTTCTTCGATTTGTCCTTTTGGAGTAGGTTCAGTTTGATTATTTTCCATGAGTAATTTGTGTTTGGGTGATAAGTTGAAGTTATTTTAAATCAATTTACAATTTATCTATCGATAAATCAAGCACATATATTACGCAAAAATCAAATAAATGTCGCAAAAAAGTGAACAGGTGTGAAGAGGGAACAGGCACAAAGGGTGAAAAGGGAACAGGCACAAAGGCACAGAGGCACAAAGTGAAGATTTTGAATACTTCCACTTTGTGCCTCTGTGCCTTTGCCACTCTGTGCCTCAATACACACTCTGTGCCTTTTTTCTAAACAGCCTTC
>NZ_JBMLSD010000001.1:0-17067 GCF_049240685.1 Flectobacillus sp. | reverse complement strand
CTTTGCCACTCTGTGCCTCAATACACACTCTGTGCCTTTTTTCTAAACAGCCTTCTTATTCTTAAACGAATACCAAAGTACACCTAATCCAAATAAAATTGCTGGAATACTTAGCCATTGACCCATGTTGAGGCTCATACCATCTTCGAAGCTAACTTGATTTTCTTTGATAAATTCGTATAAGAAACGAAGAATAAACAAGACTACCATGAATACCCCCGTCATCAAACCTTCCTGTGTTTTTTCTTTCTTTTTATTCCAAATCATAAAAAGAATGACGAACAAGACAATACAAGAAAGTGCTTCATATAATTGAGCAGGGTGACGAGGCACAACAGCAAAATAGTCATGATTGAGAGATGGGTCATTATAAAATTTGAATGCCCAAGGCACGTCGGTTTCTTTACCAACAATTTCAGAATTCATCAAATTACCGATACGAATACAAGCTCCACCCAAAGCAACAGTAGGTACAACACGGTCGGTTACATACAAATAACTAATGTCTTTATGCTTGCGGACATACAAATAAAATGCTAAAAATAAGCCAATTGCTGCACCATGACTAGCCAAACCTGCATACGGAGGACGAATCATCGACCAGAAAAAATGAGCGGGGTCGCTTAGTAAAGTAGGATATTCATAAAAGAAATAGTGTCCCATTCGTGCGCCCAATACTGTTGCAATCATGGCATATAGCAGTAACTCATCGGCTTGTTCGAGTGGGCGACCTTCTTTTTTGAAAAAATATGAAATCACTTGATAGCCTAACAAAAAAGCAGTGGCAAACATAACCCCATACCAACGCACGGGCAGGCCACCTATCAAAGGTAAAGATTCGGGAAATGTGAAAATATCAGAACTTGTGAACCAATCTATATATGCTAACATTCGGTTTATTGGATTAGTGTTTAGTGGGAATTCTTTATGTATCTGAAACCCAAATTTAAAACTTTTCTAAGAATAAGTTAGGAGTACGGAGTAAAGAATAATATGTTTTGAGTTGAATCTATAATCCACTCACCTATCTCGACAATTCTTTGCTTAAATGCTCAGGAATGCCTCTATCCCCCCTGTGAGATTACGCACGCCTGTGAAGCCTCTTTTTCTGAGAATTGTAGCTGCTACTTTACTTTGTAGCCCGGTATAACAGATGATGACAAATTCTAGGTTTTTCAAGAATTCTATCGCCTCCAGTTTTTCAAGTAATTTATCAAAAGGTAAATGCAAACCACCCAAATTAAAATCTAGGACTTCCGCCTCGGTTCGAATATCTACGATTTGAAGCTCAGGGAGACGATTTTTAAACTCTTCTGCGGAGATATCAATCATAATAGTGGGGCTTTGGGCGGTCGGTTATCGGTATTCGGGTAAAAAGAAAAATCTATTTTATATTTAAGAAGTCTGTCCAATTAGCAGCCTATTTAGTAGTATTTTTCATCAAAATTAAAATGGTTTAGACCTTCGTCCAAACCATTCTAATTCATGTCTTTTCTAGCACTTAGTCTAAATCATTGAAGGCCAAAATACCGCCCAATACGTTTCTGACATTCGTAAATCCTTGGGATTCTAAAAACGCTTTTGCACGTCCTGAACGCGCGCCAGAGCGACAGTGAACCACTACTTCTTGATCTTTCCAGCCTTGGATTTCATACAAACGGTCTGGCAATTCACCTACTGGAATCAACAAAGCGCCCAAGTTATCTTCTTCGTATTCGTATTCTTCTCTTACATCAAGAAAGTTGAATTTTTCGCCAGCATCTAGGCGTTGTTTTAATTCTTCTACTGTAATATCCATGTTTTATTCTGTTTACTTCGTTGAGGTCACGTTTAACGAACAATATTGATTTTGCGAACAAATGTATTACGTTCGTCTGAGAGTAACAATAAATATATGCCTGAATTAAGATTTTCGACTGAAACTCTGCTTTCAGAAACTCTTTGCTTTAGAATACTTTGACCTTGAAAATCTACAAGTTCGACATTCTTTAAGGTTGGGTCATTCCATGAAACATAATCCTTGGCAGGATTCGGAAATACTACCAATTGTTGATTTTGAATATCTTCTTCTGTTCCTAAAATAACATCCTTGACGGTTCCTCCCATGATTGGTCGCATCATCAAAGCGCCATTAGCAGCTTTAAAATCGGCGTTATTGGTTTGTGTAGCAAGATTGACCCATTGTGTACCCAAATTATAAAAATATTTTGAAGAAAACTGAGATGAATTTTTATCTAAACCAATAATCAAAGGTTCGCCATCAGTATATTGCAAAACGCCAATATAAAAAGTATCCTTTACCGCAACAGGGTCAAAAGTATATTCAATAAAACCATTTACCATTTTACTATAAGAAACCTGACTATAAAAAGAGCGAATCACATT
Source organism: Flectobacillus sp. (assembly GCF_049240685.1). Classification (NCBI taxonomy): domain Bacteria; kingdom Pseudomonadati; phylum Bacteroidota; class Cytophagia; order Cytophagales; family Flectobacillaceae; genus Flectobacillus; species Flectobacillus sp. The sequence goes on along the minus strand of NZ_JBMLSD010000001.1, from coordinate 14,682 downwards.
ACCTGGTTTGCCTTTGTCGTTTTCCATGACTTGAATAGTAATCGGATTACCTTCGAGGTTAGTAAGCATTGGCAGTAAATTGATTCGTACACCCGAGACTACATCATTAGCATTATTTACAAATTGGGCTGCCATTCGACCAAAACCTTTTCCTAAATATGCCCCAACTTCTGCCGTTCCGTCATCATAAGCATAATAATCTGAAAGTTCGGTTGTAAGGCGAATCGTATCGTTTTGTTTACGATTAATAATCACTCCTTCATCCGAGGTTTTTAAGGCAAATGTACTTTGTAGAGTATATTTTGCATTACTCAACTGCCCGAGTGTACTGGCGATTTTTTGAGCAATTTTTACATTTCCTAAGCCATTGGGATTTGGACTAATCACGACGTTGGTCTGGTTATTTTTTTGCAAAATACTATTGGTCAACAAGTCTTTGATTGTAAACTCATAATCAAAAAAGTTATTTACCTCCGATTTGTTCATATATACCACATCAGTACTTAACGAATCCCCTAGCTCCTGAGAAGGCTTAAGCATCAGCTGTCGCACAGGCATAGCACGATAACGTTTGAGCAAAGAAGGCATATTACGTCTTACAGCCAAATCCACATAGAATTTATCGTTAAAAGTCCTTTTTGTATTCAGATAAATATAGTCGAGATTCCATATATCAAACTGTCCCGACAATCGTCCGAAACTCTGAAAACGGAATTGAAATTGATTATGAAAATATAAGTTTTGGGCACGAATTGGTAAGAGTACCTGCTGAAAATCTGGATATTCTTTATCCCCTTTCATCGACCAAACAGTCTGCCAAATACCGCCATTTGTCAAAAACTGTAGTCGCAAAGAATCTGTAGCGTTGGGTCTATCTCCTAGCGAACTATTTTGCCAAAAAAAACTCAGATACAAAGAATCGGCAGGCTGATAAGTTGATAAATCAATTATCTGAGAGGTGAGCGTATCGGCAGCTCCCTCTGCAAGGCTATTTGTAAAATTGTAGGGAGTTCCATCTGCTTTCAGACCATCAAAAGTAACCACATTAATCGTTGGATGATTAGTGGCATAATCATTGTTGACCAAAGTACCTCCCGAGCTCAACCAGTTATTAGGATTAAGTTTGAGTCCGTACGAAAAATCGTCAAAAAATGGAAGTTTTGCCGTATTTGTAGCAGCCACTCTAGCTGTTTTGAGGCTTGCAGGGTTACCCAAGGGAACCGTTTTTATTTGAGCCAAGGTACGGATTTGAGCAATAAAAAAGAGTGGTAAAAAAATTAACCACCCTTTTTTACCCTTTCCGCAGAAAGGCTTCTTAGAACCTGTAAAAGTGTAAGAAGAAATATTTTTCATTTGAACTTTATTAAATACCCATTGGTAGAATTATTCTCCTGACGGAGGATTACCCGCTACCCAAAGGTCAATCATTTCGCCAGCTTTAATTTTGCCATCTTCGCAAGCCGGATTTTGACGAATCACAGTGCCTGCTGGTTCGGTAGAATCTGGGTCATAAATTACGGTTCCTTTTTGTAAACCAGAACCAGAAATTATAATAATCGCCTCATCCAAAGGTTTGCCGATTAGGCAAGGAATCTCTAACTCGACATTGCCTGTGCCATTACCTACGATAAGCGTAACCTTCGAACCTTTTGCAATTAACGTTCCAGCTTCGATTTTCGTGCCTTGATATTTTACTTCGAGTACCTCATTTTCGCGAATGTCGTTTTGGTATTCGAGCGATGGTTTGAGCAAACCCGCAATCAACAACTGCTGTTCGGCACTTCGTACTGACATTTCGGTCAGTTTTGGAAGCTTAATCATCGGCGCCGTTTCGGTATTGATGGTCAAATAAATTTTTCGTCCTTGTTTTACCTTAGAGTTTTCGAGTGGATACTGAGAAAGTACCGTAAGCGGTTTTTTACCTGGGGTAAAAGTACTATCGGTCACTTCATAGTCCAAGTTTCTTTCGTCCAGTAAGTCTTCGGCCTCCTCCATCGTCAAGCCCTTCAAGCTAGGTACAGTAATAGTTTCGCCGTGATTGGTACTCCAAGGAAGGTAAATAAAGAAAAATCCAAAAAATAAGACCATTAATAGGCATACAATAATGGCCGCGTGTGTAAAAACGTCTTTTTTAGAATTTGTTGGAATTTTGATCATTTCGGTCTTCGTTATGGTATTTGGTGCAATTTACAAGATAAGTTTGTTTTTGGAAAATGCCTTTCACAAAATGCACCATTGGGTTGGGATATTTAAGGCTAAGATGTTGAGAAAAGGTTATAAAAATAAGACTCTTTCTATACAACTCTATACCTTACAGGGTTTACATAACGAAATAATCATGTGATGTGATATTGACCAAGGATAAGCTTTTACTTAATTTTTTATTTATTGATGTTTAATGATTGACTAAGCTATTTATTTCCAGTACCTTCAGAAAAAAAATAGGTTATTAGTTCATTATATACCCTATATTTAAAATATCCTCATAATGACTTTTCCTGTTGCTTATAAAATGTAATCTACGTAATACTTTTTTACACCATGAAATTCAAATCTCAAACTGCCCTATTATGGTTCGTAATCGCCTTCTATATGGCCTCAAGTTCCGATACTACTTTTTCATTTCAAAAGCTTTCGTCCTTCGCGAGTTTATCTAAAATACTTTGGTTTGTAGGAGGATTTATGACTGGGCTACTAACAGTATATCTTTTTCGAGAAACTGCTAAAAAGTGATACGTTAATCGTACATCTGTTATCTGATGTTAATTATCTTTTTATTCAATCAGTCTATTCACGCAATGAAAGCTAATCGAAAAAAGCTCATGATTTTGATAGAAGTCCTATCAACGGCAGTTGGTGGTGTAGCTATTTTGTATGCTCTGTTTTTTGCATAAAATATCAGAGAATAAAGAAGGTTCTCAGAAAACTTCCCTAATTAGAGACTTAGTCTCGGACTGGCGTTTGTTTCAGTTGATAAACTGTTTAAAAAAATAAGTCCAAGACTAAGTCTTGAACTAGTAATTCGTTTCTTTACTTGAATTCTCATTGTCAAATATTAAACATTCTAATCATTAAAACTGTATGAAAAATGGAATATCCTTTTTAGGGAAAATTATGATTATGTTTCTGATTTACTTAGGATTTAAAAATAATAAATTCAGTCCCGATGAACTATTTCAATTTCCAGCCCTTGTTGGGTTTTTAGTCGTTGTGGTTGTTTTTTTGATTACTACTAAAGTAAAAAAGCAACGATAAGTTTAGTCTCTTTGGGAATGAAGGTTATATTCCAGTTTATAAACTGTTTAAAAAATAAGTCCAAGACTAAGTCTTGAACTAGGAGTTTATCAAAACATGAACAATAAACATCAATACTACAAAGCAGCAAGCTTGACCATAAGTATTCTAATGGTTGTTTTATTTTTCTTCAAAATTTACAAGCTTGAGATTTATGTTATTTTATTCGGTTTGGTTTGCTATCTTACTGGTAAAAGTAAACTTCGAGATACTGAGAAATTAGAATAAAAAAGGCGAAACGAAAACAGGAACAACAACAAACCATTTATTATCAAACACATACACCAAAGTCCAATCTACCGAAACATTAACTCAATGAAAATAATCATATCTCTGATTGTGCTATTGAAACTAACGATTTGTTCTACTTTACTAGCGCAAGAGCTCCCTATATCCAAGTCAAAACTTCAGCCAGAGCTAGAAATTCAATTTGAATTATGGAGGGTACTCGACAGAGCAAATTTTAAAAAGTGTGGTTCATATATGTTTTCTATTAAGTTTGAACTTGATAAAAAATCTGGACACATCAAAAATCTTAAGTTCTCCGAGAACTTACTTGATACTTCAATAATCAGTTGTGTTAAGAAAGCTCTTTACAATAAAGAGTCGATATGGATTCTTAAAAATTGTAAAAAAAATAACCCTTCCTTACTTTTTTTACTCCCTATTAGTATAGGGATACATAAGGAGGAAGGAGACTGTAATCATATTCCTTCATCCAATTTTGAAGATATGCCAGGTGTTAGAGAATCATTGGATTTTAAGTCCATGATTACCTTTCCAAAAACCGAATATGCAACAGATTCTGCGGTTTACAAAGAAGATATATTTAGGGTTCCCAAGGTTAAATTTGTAGGTATGACACTTAACCACATTGTATGTGGGGTTAAATACAAATAGGTTCATCTACAATCCTTAACGCAATAATTTCCTAAATGCTATTCTTCGCTCCAATGACAGCTAAACGAAAACACAAACAATGAAAAACATTCATTATCAAACACATACACCAAAGTCTAATCTACCGAAACATTAACCCGATGAAAAAAACCATATCTCTAATTGTGCTATTGAAACTTATGGCTTGTTCTACTTTACTAGCGCAAGAACTCACTGTGTCTAAGTCAAAACTCCAACCAGAGGAGAAAATATGGTTAGAACTACTGAAATTGGTTAATCAGTCTCATTATAGGAAATGTGCAGAGTTTATATTTTCTGCTAGATTTGAGCTTGATAGAAGAAATGGTAAAATTAAAACGCTCCAATTTTCCAAGAACTTGGTCGATACAACAATCATGAGTTTGGTAAGAAAATCGCTTATCAACACGGAATCAATATGGAGTATTAAGAACTGCAAAAAAGCAAATCCTTCATTAGTCTTTTTACTTCCAATTAGAATCGTCATGAAAAGACGAGATTGTATTCCATTACATGCTACAGAAATAATGGAACCTGATGCTTTGGGTATAAGATCTACTATTGATTTTCTATCATTGATTACATTTCCTCAGCATGTATCTACTGTAGATTCTTCCGTTTATAAATCGGTAGACTTTAGGGCTTCTGCAATAAAATTTGTTGGGATGACACTAAATCCAATCTCAGTGGGACAAATGGATCGTTAACTAATAAATGAAAATCTACCACAAAATCAATGTTACGCATTACAATAATTAGCTTTATGAGCTTGTATTTAGGTTCATGTTCTCTGATTGATACTCGAAAACCTAAATTTTGGGTATGTATATGATTCCTACAGCGGAAGTAACTCGCTAACTACGAATCAAAAATAAAAATATTGTATTGGTTTGTTGCTCTCGTGCAGCATTAGGGAGATAACTCCAACAAGGTCAGAAGTCTTGAACTAGAATATTATTAAAAAATGAAAGAGAATCAACGTTTATATGGTAACGTGTTAATGTTTACTAGTATTTTGATAATCTGGATATTGCTTTATAAGGTATTTAATCATTTAGTAATTCATCTTATCTTTTTTTGTTTAGAATGCTACTTTGCAAGTAAGATCGATCTTCATGATGAAGATGACTTAGAGTAAAAAGGACTTTTGCTCGTTTTAATAGCACTTACATCCCTACAAGAAATAATAAATCTTTAGTCTTATCAGACGAAACCTCAAACAAGCCTTTTGACATTAACACATTATTGGATTTGTGTATGAGAAACATTGTTTTTACAAGGTTTGTCATATAGATTTGGGGTATGTATTACACTTTCACACCATATCTTATCAAATGTTCTTCATGAAAAAGCTTTTATTTACTACAATGTTTACGGTTATATCTTGTATTTCCCTCAAAGCACAAAAAGAGTTTATGTCGGGTTATATTGTCAATAATACTGGCGATACTATCCGAGGACAAATCGACAATCAAAAATGGGCTACTTCTCCTCTGAAAATTACCTTTAAAAATAATAATCATGAAGTAAAGTATGAATTAAAGGATATTCAGAGTTTTGTCATAAATGACCAAGTAACTTATGTAAGAAAAGCGATTGCTTTAGACATTACGCCACATCAATTTGGAAGCTTACTTGACAGTTATGACAGAATAGTTGTGGATACTACTTTGTTCCTGAAACAATTAGTTAAAGGGAGATTGAATTTGTATTATCTACAAGATAACAACCAGAAAAAACACTTTTTTGTTGAGAAGCTGAATGAACCTATTAAGGAACTTATTGACCACCACTTTTTAAAGACCATCAACAATAATACCTATAACGTTCACCACGATATTTATAACAATCAATTATATGAGTTGTGTGAAGATTGCTCTGATAACTCTGGGAAAGTCTTTAAGTATTTGTATCGAGATGCTGATCTAATCCCTTTGGTAATTAAATACAATATTTATTTTGGGGATAATAAGCCTGTTGAAGTTTCAAAAAAAGAGAAGTTTAAAACTACTTTATACGCACAAGCCTCAATAGGGACTTTTGGCTACAGCATTGATAACTCTGCGAATCAATTCAATAAAGCTGGTTTGACGGCTGGTTCTTTGGGGTTGGCAGGTTTATTTGAAATACCCTCAAAAAGAAATAAATTTGGGATAAAGGTGGATTTGTTGTACAACTTTTACCAAGAAGATGTAAAGCTTTTCAATGGTTATCAAATACCAACCAATACCTCCTATTTAGGCGCATACATTGGACCTCAATACTCCTTTTACAAAAATGTACCCAAAAAAGTGGATGTGTATCTCAATGCAGGAGTCTCGTTAGAAATGAGATTAGCACAAAAAAGTCAAGATTTGATTTACCAAGGTATGGGCAATACCATGGGCTTTAAAGTTGGATTAGGCACAATACTCAATAGAATGTCTTTGGAGCTAACGTACAATAACACCGATGCTGGATTAAAACCTTATCCGTTTGTAACAGGTAATATACAGAAGGTTTCTTTGACATTTGGATATGCACTTCTAAAAAGTAAGTAATAAATCAAAAAAGGCACAAAGAGGATTTAGCCTCTTTGTGCCTTTTTGATTTATTACTCTTTATTTATTCAATATCTTCATCGCATCTTTACCCAAAACCTGTACAGCAATACTGTCGCTCAAGATCAACTGATTGGGTTGAACTTTCGTGTCTTTTAGGCTTAGCTCACTATTTCTTCCTCCATTTATTGCTAAACGATCGGCTTTTATATGGTCCAAGTTGACAATCAAGGACTTTGAAGAGTACAAATCCAGCTTGGCAGTTTCGATGCCTTTTAATTCGAGTGTCGTGCTAGAAATTTGTGATTTTATCCATAGACTATCCACTTTAAAGGTATTGCCTATGTTAATTTGGATAGCATTTCCGTTTGTCACATTGATACCTAAAACTCTTGGCAACTGTAACTGCATATAATCTACGGATTCGTTGAGTTCTAGCACGAGGGTATCACCAACATATTTTTGTGTAATTCCTTCCTGAGCACTTAACATAGCATACTCAGGATTTTGGGCAATATCCACATTTACATACCTTGCAGCTTTTGCGCTAAGTGTCAGATATTTGAATGGCTTTAGGACTAATTTTGTATTCTTATGAGTCTCTTTATATTCAACCAATTTGCCTTTTAAAGTAATATTAAAACTTAGTAACCCTATGATGACCAAGGCTGCCATTGTCACAAGGAGTTTGTTGGATGTCTTCATGGATTAATAATTTTCGGTTTTAAAAGCTTCAAATCTATTTTGTAATTCTGAAAAGTCGATTCCCAATAAGTGAATGGCTTTGAAGAACTGAGGTAATTCATTTTGTAAAAACTCTTCACGTCGAAACTCCGTCACTTTATCGTGTGCATCGGTTGATACAAAAAAGCCCATGCCTCTTTTGGTAAAAATGATACCTTTTTGTTCTAAAAAATCATACGTTCTCATAACTGTGTTGGGATTAACTTCTAATTGAACGGCAAGTTCTCTGACAGAAGGAACTTTATCTTCTGATGCCCATTGTTTGAGCAGTATTCTCTCACAAATTAGCTCTGCTATTTGGAGATATATGGCTTGGTTTTCTCTAAATTCCATGATGTTAAACCTCCTTTTCCTTTAACTTTAAATATGCAATCAACAACCAAAACAGAGGTAGAACGAAACGAATTAAAACGAGACCTACAGTGATATAGTCTCTTAAATCTCCTTCAAATGATACATTGTTATTCAAATCACCGATAATATAATGGAACATTAGATACTCCAACAAAGCAATAATAGCGATACTCGAAAACCCCAAAAAGGCCGTTTTGATTAACGATAATCGTTGGAAAAATAAAGTTCCCATAATCGTAAAAGTCCATACATTTGCTATTATCACAATACTATTAATAGGCATAGCACTGTGAACATCTAGGTAATCATGAATTTGTTCAAAGTAGTAAAGAGCCACACTTGACATCGATGTATCAGGATAAAATAATTTAATCATTTCGAATGCGGCATAATCAATCAATGAGTGAGTTGAAATAATGACAATCGGATAAACAATCAACACATAAAAAAGACCACTCAAGAATTTTTCTAAATGCGATGCAGGAAGCAACAAATAGCTCATCGTAGAAGGTGTATGAGAAAAATCTCTAAAAATATAGTTAGCAAATAAAACTCCCATGCCAAGCATACCTGCAATAAAGCTACCAACCCTAATATCTATGTCCACAATAGCACCACCCGCATCTCGTCCCAAATAATAGGCTGCAATACACAACAGCACCATTACAACGTAGGTCATGCCAAACAGCTTTCGGTTCTCGACCCAAATGCGTTTGATTAACCACCCTAATCTTTGTATATCTAATGTTTGATTCATGTTTTCTATCTAAAAAGTTTTTCCAAGTTTAGTTAAATAATTGCTTGATTACCTGTGGCTTCTCTAAAGCTGCATTGAACAACAACTCCAAATCCACTTTGGTATATGACTCATCTTCGTTTGGAATCACAATACCAAATCCTCTGATAGAATGCTCAGAATAAAGGACTTTCTCATGATTAGTCACTTGTTGAACTGTTTTGAAAGAAAGCTTTTCAGCTATCACATCGGTACCTGCATTGAGCAAAACTTCGCGGTTATCCATGATAATAATCGGGTCAATCAAAGATTCAAGGTCACGTACTTGGTGCGTCGAAATCAGAATAACTCTTTCGTTGGTAATCGAAGAAGCAATGATTTTTCGAAACTGACTTTTCGATGGAATATCCAAACCATTGGTAGGCTCGTCCATAATCAACAAAGGTGTATTGGTAGCCAACGCAAAACTAATCAAGGCCTTTTTCTTTTGTCCCAACGACAATTCGGTAAGTCGTGCCGAACTATCCACCTCAAACTCTTTGAGATATTCGGTCAATTGATTTTGGGAAAAATTCGGATAAAACACCGCATAAACAGACACAAATTCCTTCATGCTGATGGGCGGAATGTGTAGTTCTTCAGGCAAGAAAAATAACTCTTGCAAAAACTTCGGTTGTCGCAAATGTGGCGTATGCCCATTGACCGTGCATTGCCCTGATGTAGGTGTAAGTAAACCCGCGATATTACGCAGTAGGCTGGATTTCCCTGCTCCATTACGCCCAAGTAATCCGTAGACATTGCCTGCTTGGAGTTCAAGATTGAGCCCTTCAAATACAGGCTTTTTCTTGCTATAACCAAATCCTAAATTATGAATTGAAACCATATTTTGAGTTTTGAGGTTGAAGTGAAGATTTCTTATTTATGAATATTTTTTTGTTTTTTAATCAATTGCCAAACGTACACACCTACCCACCACACCAATCCGCCAAATGCGAGTATCTGAGAAGCTCTCAAAGGAAGAGCCATCAATACTGCTAGTAATACGGGCACCAAACCAATGAGATACAGCAAGTCTATTTGTAGGTCTTTTCTGACAATACCTCCCTTCGGAACCGCCTCATCCTGATCGATGAGCAAAAATTTGAGTTTATCAAAATCCCAAACCAAGAGATAAACATTACATACCAAAAAGAAACCAACTACATAGGGTGTTCCTCGCCAGTCTTGTGAAATAGTCACCATCAGAATATTCAGAAACATCGGAATAGCCATTACTGCTCCTAAGGTTGCAAATCGCTTGACGAGCAAACAAAAGCCGATGATGATTTGACTAATGGCAATAAACTCGGCAAACAAACCCAATTGATGTTTGGCTAGTACCTCAATCAACCAAGGAGGACCAATGAGTTGGATAAAATTGCCCTGTAACATTTTGGTAACCCCTGCACTCAGCAAGATAAAACCCAACCAAAATCGAATACACCCTACAATCCATCGCTGCGTCAGAATAAATTTCATTTAGTGTATTAGTTAAATAGTACACTACAAATATAGGACATTTAAAATTAGAAAGTCAAGTATGAAATAAAGCCAAATGGAGAGCGGTCGAAAAGGTGGATGAATGGGGAGCTAAAATATAGGACTCTATTTTTTAAAGTAATATTATTCGTTTAACTTTACTTTATACAACCACATCTAAGGATACCATGAGCACTACATCTAAAAAGAAACAATATCTTAGCCATAAGCTGAAAGGAGGAGCTAATAATGAAAAGGGCAATAGATTTGAAAATCACTTTGCCATTTTCAAAATTACAGAATACCTAAACTCATATTCAGAATCGAAAGCACAAGTAGTTTTCTCATCCCAAGTTGAGGCATTTGTAGATGACTTACTAATTATTTTAGAAGAAGGTAACAAAGAGTTTTATCAAATAAAGAATAGCAAATCATTAAAATGGGAACATGGAAATAAGCAAAAAAGCTTATGCTATGACTTTTTAAATCAGAAACGAATTGAAAAAGAACAAGACTCCAAGTTCAGATTATTACTTATCGTAAATTCTGTGTACTTACAACTGATTTTAACTCAATCACTTCCCAAAAGCTTACGTCAGCACACTGAAGTTGGATATTTCCCATACTCAGATAGTGTTCATAATTTAGTTAGCCAGCATCTAGAATTTAGACAAGAGCTAGAAAAGCTAATCGCCATTAGTTCACCCTCCATAGATAAATTGGAAGCCTTGGCAACTGCCATCTTAGGTGTTTGGAACGGTTGTAATAAAAAAGATATATCGCTTGAAGTCATATATGCTCACTTAGAAAAGATGTCACTATCATTTATCAGACCTAGAGAGATTTTTTATTTGTCGAAAGAAATACAATTGATTTTAGATTTAATTCCTAATTTTAGCTACATTGTTCACAATAACTATTTAACATGGAAGTTTAAAAATACCGATACTGGTATCATTCCATTTCCAATCGGAAGTCCTGATTTTGAAGAAATTGAAATTGAGATTGTGACCCAAAAGCCTAGCAGTTTTGAAGCCTTAGAAACTATTATTGCATAAATCCCATGAGAGAATATACAATTTTTGCCCAACAAGATGAAGAAATTCAAGCTAATCTTTCTCTATTAGCTGATAAGCAAACTCGTGCAGAGATTTATGCAAATGCTCTAGGTATTTTAGGTAAAAAGCTGGCTTTACATATTAATCCCAAAATTACTTCTTCTGAAAAAATAGTACTTGCCTGTACCTCTGAAGATGCAGATTGGCTTGGCAAAGGAATACTACAGACTTTATGGAATACCAATATCAATTTGGCTGTATTTTGGAACTTACGAGCAAAAGTTGACAATGATAGAGAACTCACAATAGCTCCAATTGTGAAGTCTTATATCGAAGAAACTTCAAACTGTAAGACCTTAATAATTTGTAAATCGATTATTTATACTTCATGTGTTGTGCGAACAAATTTGATGTTTCTTATTAATCAAATTAATCCAGATAAAATCTTCATAGTTGCTCCTGTTATGTTCAAATCAGCAGAGAATTCTCTTAATAAAGAATTTGAATCTTCTATAAGTAAAAAGTTTGAATATATCTATTTTGCCATCGATGATGAAGTTTCGGATGAGGACGAAGTTATCCCTGGTATAGGTGGAAATATATACCAAAGACTAGGATTAGGGGACACACATATTAAAAATAAATATATACCTCAGCTGGTAAAAGATAGAAGAAATGCTATTCCTGTATAAGTACACTGATAAATCATTCCTAATTACGTGATTGTTGACTGAGTGATTATCGTAATATAAATGATAGATAGTGTTATCAAAACGGCGTTCGAAAAACTCATTTCGAACGCCGTTTTAATGAACCGCCACAAAATCCCTTATCATCACAGAAAATTTTAGCACTATCTAAAGCTCAATGGTCTAAAGGTTGAATGTTGACATTCAAGAACAAAATATTTTATAAAGAAATCTCAAAATTCGGGATGACACTGACATATCTTTAGACGCAAAGCATTGTGTCTCTACTGGGAAATCTAGATTAAAAATAGTCTTTCATTCGCTAATAAAATTGATAACGTTCATATTCAGACTCTCTACTTCCTCTCCGCCACCTTATCTACCTGATTCCATACTCTGAACAAGTTTTTGTAACATATCTTCTCGATGGCTTTTTCAGAATATCCTCTTTTGAGTAAAATATAAATCAAATTTGGTATTTCAGAACAGTCCTTAAGACCATCTGGAAGTGTGGGGCCTACTCCATCAAAATCCGAACCTAGTCCGACGTGGTCGATGCCTGCAATTTTTACGACATGATCTATATGATCAGCCACTCGCTCTACAGTGGTTAGCGGAGTAGGGTACTTAGCCACGTATTCTTTTTCAAAAGCTTGTACTTCTGGTGCATCAGCGGGAAGATTTTTACTTTTCTGAAAAGCTTTCATCGCATTGCGTTTGAGCTCATAAGCCTTATTCGAGACTGAATCCAGAAACATAGAGCTAAAATTTATCATGATTACTCCTCCCTTTTTGGCCATTTTTTGAATCAAAACATCGGGAGCATTCCGAATAAAACCTGGGGTAAAACTGCGACAAGATGAATGTGAAGCAATAACAGGGGCTTTAGACAAAGCCACCACTTGCTCAAAAGTATCGTCAGAGATATGTGAACAATCGAGCATGATACCCAAACGATTCATTTCACGCACTACCTGACGACCAATCGGGCTCAGACCGCCCCAAGTGCGAGTGGTATCATAAGAAGTGTCACAAATAAAATTATCTTCGCCATGGCACAGCGTAATGTAGCGAATACCTCGATCATAGAAATGCTTCAAATTTTCCAGATTGCTCTCTACTGGAGAGCCGTTCTCCATACCCATAGGCAAGGAAATCAAGCCTTTCTTGAAGTTTTGCAAAATGTCAGCTGGACTTTTGGCTAAAGCAAATTTATCGGGATAGATTTTGGTTAAATTTTCTACCAAATCAATCAATGAATCCGCTAAGGCTTTCGAAAAACCTTTCCTTTTCTGTAAATCAGCAGGTACATATATCGACATAAAAGGCGCTGTCAAACCTCCTTTTTTAGCGCGAACATAATCAAAATCGCCACCCGAAGTCTGTACTGAAACGTCCTCCATTTTGGCATGCAAACGATATGGCAAGTCTACGTGACCATCCACAATCACATAGCGATGCGCTAATGCCTCAGCTTTTTTCTTTAGCGCTTCATCGTCCAAAAACTTGTTGATACTACTTTTTTGCTTTTGAGGATGAGGCTTTGACGAAAACGAGACAAAAGCAAGATGAAATAAGAATATTGTAACCAGAGGTAGTGTTTTGTACATATTTTTTCAAAAAATTAGTTTGTTTATTTAATCTATAAAATTCTTTGGAATAAATCTTTAATTTGCATTACAAATCATAATACCATTTTTATATCATGAAAAAATACGTACTACTTTCGGTAGGCGAACTATTGGTTGACCTCATCGGAACAGAATTAGCCTCCAACATATTAGAAACACCTATATTTGAGCGCTTTCAAGGAGGTAGCCCTGCCAACATGGCCGCCAATATGGCTCGTTTGGGGCAGCCTGTGGCCTTAATTTCTTGTATTGGAAATGATAACCTTGGCGTTTTTTTACGTGATGAAGTAGCCAAAACAGGTATCGACACACAGCACATTGCTGTCGACCCATTTCAGCCTACTAGTATCGTAGTGGTATCTCGAACAAAAGGTACTCCCGATTTTATCGCCTATCGCACCGCCGACCGCATGTTGCAACCTCAGCATATTTCTGATGAACTACTGGCTGAATCAGCGGTATTCCATACTACTTGCTTTGCCTTGAGTCAAGAACCTGCTCAAAGTACGATTGTTGATGCCGCTAAGCGTGCCAATGCCTTGGGTTGCCGTGTGAGTATTGACTGTAACTATGCGCCTCAAATCTGGCCAGATAGAGATCAGGCCTGGAAGGTTATTTCGGCGTATTGTGGACAAGATGGACTTGTAAAGCTCAGCGAAGACGACGCTGAAAGATTATACGGCAAAAAAGTTACAGAGGAACAAATTTTAGCAGATTTTCATGCTATGGGCGCCGACCTTATTTGCTTGACAAAAGGTGGTGATGGCTCTGTTATTTCTTATAATAAAGGAAAAGAAAAAATTACAGTAGGTGTAAAACCTATCGAAGTTATAGATGCCACAGGTGCGGGAGATGCCTATTGGGCAGGATTTTTAACAGCCTTTAGCGAAGGAAAAACACCAGCAGTTTGCTCACAAGCGGGCGCAAACTTGGCAGCGCTCAAATTAGTCACCAAAGGACCACTCCCTGCCCAAGTCGATAAAGCCGTACTATATATAGATTAGTGATAAAGTGAAGATTAGTGATAAAGTGAACAGGCAAAGAGGCACAGAGTAATCTAACAATTACTTTGTGCCTCTTTGCCTGTTCGCTATACTACTGAATACACTTCGAGCTTTAAGTTAAGTAAGAACACGTTATTAGTGAATAGTCTGATTACTGGACAAAATTGAAGTTACTAGTTCAAGACTTAGTCTTGGA